>JAPXNP010000134.1:0-5542 GCA_033811955.1 Acidobacteriota bacterium | reverse complement strand
ACCATACCCCGTTTGATGTCGGTGGCTGATGGCATCTACCGGACTCCTTTCGATGAACGATGGTTCTCACTTTACCGGTTTTGGAATCGGGAGGACAGGGAAAGCCGATCGGGGGTCAAGGGTCAAAGCTCGAAAGCAAAACGTCTGTCCTGGAGATCGGACTGCCGCACAGGCGACGTTTCCGCGTGATCCCATTGGAAGAAGGCACTTCCGGCGCGAGGTTCCAACCGTTTCAGGCCGGGAGAACAAGACGCCGAACCGGCTGCCGGCAGAAGAATCCAATGCTGTCTTCTTGGCACTTTGACGATCTTGCAGGAAGCGTCGTGTCGCCCGCCGGGCTTGCCAAAGCGGTCGATCAGGCGAGAATGCGGGTGGCCGGGGTGCCTGCAGACAAATGACAAAAGCTTCTCGAATCGCGTGAGCGCTCGAATCGGCCTAATCCGTGTTCGCCGGAAGTCCTGAAATCGCAGGCGACGGGACTGAAAAAAACCCGACCCGGTCGGCCGGACCGACCGCGTCACGGACACAAGCGGTAAAAAGCAATCCCTTAGCTAGGCTCTGCGGCTCTTCGCCCCGTGCCTCTTCGCGTCCCTTCTCAGATGAACACCTGGATTGCGGCGTTGGAGCGGAGGCGGTCCACCTCCAGCTCAACCTGGGCCCGAACCCGATCCCTCTTGAGGAACTCGCGAATCCGAGGTGCGATTTCCTCGAACGGTATGTCCTTCGCGTCGGTCTTCTCTTCCACCTTCAGAAGATGGTATCCATATTGGGTCTCCACGATGTCGCTGACCCCTCCAACCGGGGTGGAAAAAGCCGCCGTTTCGAAGGGTTCCACCGTCTGGTCACGGGCGATGACCATTTCGCCACCCTGGTCCTTGCTGCCGGGATCCTGGGAATACTCTTGTGCCAACGTGCCGAAGTCCGCCTGCTGCTCGACGATCTGTCGCCGGAGATCATCCAGACGCCGGCGGATGATTGCCTTTTGTTCATCGGACGCTCCCTGGTCGACCCGGAGCAGGATGTGGCGTAGGCGAACCTGCTCAGGTTGGTGAAACTCCCCTTGGTGCTCGTCAAAGAACGCCTTAACCTCGGCATCGCTGACCGTCACAGCGGGAGCCAGGCGGTCCTCCACAAACTTCTGAACCGAAAGGTCCTTTTTGAGGATGGCCTTGAGCTCGTCCAAGGTCAGAGATTCAGCGGCCAGTTCTTGCTCGAACGCCTCCGGGCTGGGGAAACGGCTGCGGAGGTAGGCCAGGTCCGCTTCCACCTCGGCGTCGGAGGCTTCGAAACCGGCCGCAACCGCCGCCTGAAAGAGCAATTCGATGCTGATCAGCTCGTCCAGCACGGAGCGGTAGATGCTCAGCGGAAGGGCTCCCTCCGGAAGATGGATCTGCGCCCGAACCGATTCCACGCGACTGATCAGTTCCTTACGGGAAATCTTCGCGTCATTCACGGAAGCCACCACCTCGGGGAACTGGGACGGATCAGCCACGCGGGAGGCGTCTGCGGCGGCTGACCCCGTCGCAGCGGATTCGTTCTGAACGCTCTGGGCGGCGAGGGAAACGAACAGTAGGCTCACGACGGAGAAACCGGTCATCCATGGTCCGAACTTGTGTAAGACCAGTCTCTTCCTGAGGGTTGATCTCATTCCTTGTGTCCTTTCCGGTTTCAAGAGATCCAGCGGTGCCGACCGCCGGCCTCATCATATCGTGTTTCCTATGCTACGGGCGCGACGCCCGGGCTGATCGCTGTAGCAGGCGTCGGGCACGACCGATCGGGGGGGCAGAAAGCAAAGCTGAAAACGCTCGCCTAGGTGCAAAAAGGTGCAGGCCCGTTGGTTCGTTCTTTGGCGGCTCTTGCGAAACCGTCGGCTCGAACTATCCGGTCGAAGTCTGCAAAGAAGAAGAGAGGAGCGAGAGATCCGTACACTTCAAAGCGCGCCTTCTTTTCGGTAAGCCGAAGGAATGCTTCGCTTCCAATCCTGTGGGCAAAACGGAAGCCGGTTTCCGGAACCGGGTGAAGAAGGAAATGAGCCGGTCGGTTTACGTGGGAATAGCCGGGGCGGCCCCCGACTGCCTACCTCGGTTTGTTGGACAGGTGTCCGGTCCGAGGGTATAAACGTCTCTTGGTCTCTTTGGATCGGATCTCGCCGGGCCGGCCGGCAGTAAAAACGATGAGGGGCTGAGAAAGGGGAAGAACAATGTCATTCCAAAAACTCCTGTTGAGAAGCACGTACGGGGGCGTTTTCACCGCGCTGCTCGTATTGGGCGGGTGTACCCGCGAGGGCTCGGCCCCGGAGCGCTATGACTTCGACTTAGAGTCACTGGCTTCGCAAAGTGCCGTGGTGGAGTCGCGGGAGGCGGAGGGCCTGACCGCACTGTTATTGCAGGGCTCGCCTACCGACGGACTCAGGCTCCCGGGGGTGGGAGCCGGAGTGCCTTGGGAAGATATGGGCTACGTCGTACTCCAGGTCGAGCACGAGGACCCTCACAGCGACATCGTATGGATCGAGTTTTTCCGGCGGGGCGAAACGGATTCCCCGAGGATCTCCGCCAAGATCGGGGTGCTCCCGCAACTTTCGACGCAGATCGTGTTCCCGTTGAATTACTTGGACGGGCAACGCTTTTTCATGGAGCGGTTTCCCCGTCAGCTGAAAGGGGTGGTTCCGGGACGCCGGCTGGATGCCTCCGAAATCGACTGGGTGCGCGTGCGGGTCGGCCCGGCGGAGGAGGGCTTGCTGGGAAAGCTTTGGGTACGGAGCATCACCCTGACACGGGAACTGCCGCCTCCCATGACCGGCGGTCCGGTCGTGGTCGATGAAGTCGGTCAGTGGAAGGTCCGCGACTGGCCGGGCAAGGTCGCCGATCCCGAGGAGGTGCCTGAGGTTTTACGGGACATTGCCGAAGGCGTACATGAGGCGTCGTTTCCGGGAGGCTGGAGCCGGTTCGGGGGTTGGAAGAAGAAGCGTTTTCAGTCCACGGGATTTTTCCGCACCCAGCATGACGGACAGCGTTGGTGGTTGGTCGATCCTGAGGGTTATGCCTTTTTCAGCGTCGGTGTGGATGTGATGACACCGCACTCGAGTGGTCCGGTGGAAGGGATGGAGGATCTGTTTGCCAAGCTTCCCTCCGAAGAGGGAGACAACGCTTCCGCCTGGCTTGTCTCGAGAGACCGAAAGGAGCTGAGCTACCTTACCTTCAACTGGATTCGCACGTTCGGATCCGAGTGGAGGGAACGCTGGGAGGAGACGACGCGAAACCTGTTGATCTCTTGGCAGTTCAATACGGTGGGAAACTGGTCCGATCTCGATTTCGCACGTAACTCCCAGATACCCTATGTCGTGCCGCTGAATGACTTTCCGACCACCTCGGTGCGGTTGTATCGAGACTTTCCCGATGTCTTCTCCGCCGAGTACGAATCTGCGGCCAAAGAATTCGCCCGTCAGCTTGAGGCGTTTCGGGGCGATGCGTACCTTATCGGATACTTTCTCGCCAACGAGCCGGTTTGGGCCTTCGGAGACAACGTCATTGCAGGCGAGATGTTGGCCACCGCGCAGCCCTCGGCATCCCGCGAGAGTCTGGTTCAGTGGTTGCGGGAGAGGTACGACGATCAAGTTGAGAAACTGTCTGAGGCGTGGGGAGTTTCCCTGACGGCCTTCGAGCAGCTGATGCGGGAACCTTTTCCGAGGCTTTTGGATGAGGGGTCGTCTCAGGCCGAAGCTGACTTGCGGGAGTTCTCAGGCATACTGGTGGACCGTTATCTTGAGGTGCCGTCGCGGGCCCTGCGCGAGGTCGACCCCGATCATTTGAACCTCGGTATCCGGTATGCCGGGATCAGCTCGGACCTCTGTTACCGCGCGGGAACCTTTTTTGACGTGTTTTCGATCAACTCCTACACCTGGCGGCCGGATCCCGCGGTGGTTTCGGAGATCACCCGGCGTACCGGGAAGCCCGTGCTGATCGGGGAGTTTCATCACGGTGCGATTGACCGGGGTTTGCCTTCCACCGGCATCAAAGGCGTGGCGTCCCAGGAAGAACGCGGCGTCGCTTATCGATACTATGTCGAGCAAGGTGCGGCTTTACCCGAAGTCGTGGCGCTCCATTATTTCCAGTTGAACGACCAGCCGATTCTGGGTCGATTTGATGGAGAGAACTACAATATAGGGTTGGTCGACGTCGTGAACCGGCCGTATCCGGAGCTTACGGCGGCGGCGAAAGAAACCAACGGGCGCATCTATGAAGTGGCGGCGGGTGTCGTAACACCTGTCGATCGGACCCCCCGACGGATTGCCGACATTTACTTCTGAGATCGCGTTCTTGATTTCATCTTCGTGAGCTGATCGAGCCGTTCCCGGGCGGCTCGCTCCCAGCCCCGGTCGGTGGGACGGTAGTACCGGCGTCCTTCCAACCCGGGGGGCAGACAAGGCATGTCGGCGGCGACCCCGTTCTCCTCATCGTGAGCGTAGCGGTATCCGGCGGCGTAGCCCAGGTCTTTCATCAACCGGGTCGGCGCGTTTCGGAGATGAAGCGGTACGGGCTCGTTTCGCGTTTCCTGGACGTCGCCGACCACTTCGCCGTAAGCTCGATAGAGGGCATTCGATTTGGGAGCCAGTGCCAAGTAGACGGCCGCCTGGGCGAGGGCGAGCTTACCCTCGGGTAGCCCGATGAAATGGAAGGCCTCCATGGCGGACATGGCGATCGTCAGCGCCCTCGGATCCGCAAGCCCGACGTCTTCAGAAGCGAAGCGGACCATCCGCCGGGCGACGTACAGGGGATCTTCGCCCGCCTCGAGCATCCGCCCCAACCAGTAAAGAGCCGCGTCGGGATCACTGTTTCGCAGCGACTTGTGGAGTGCGGAGATGAGATTGTAATGTTCCTCTCCGGCCTTGTCGTACAGGAGGGAGCGATGCTGAAGGGCCGTCTGGAGGATCTCCCGGTCGATCGTCGGACGCTCCGGATTTTGCCGGCGCGCCAGGCGGTCGGCGACCTCGAGGAGGTTCAAAGCCGTCCGTGCGTCACCGTCGGCGAAGCGAGCGAGCAATTTCAGTTCTGCTTCACCAACGGCGGGAGGATGAGTCCCCAAGCCCTGTTCGCGGTCTTTAAGCGCCCGGTCGAGAATCGCGAGAATGGCTTCTTCCGTCAAAGGGTTGAGTACCAGCACGCGGCAGCGCGACAGCAACGGTGCGATGATCTCAAACGAGGGGTTTTCCGTGGTCGCCCCGATTAGGGTGATGGTACCGTCCTCCACGTGGGGGAGAAAAGCGTCCTGCTGAGCTTTGTTAAACCGATGGATTTCGTCCACGAACAGCACGGTGGGACGTTGAAACGCCTTGCGTTGGTAGCGGGCTTCCTCGATCACCCGCTTCACGTCCTTGACGCCTGCCAAGACGGCGCTTAGCGCGACGAAGTGGGCTCCTGACTCTCCGGCGATGATGCGTGCCAGCGTGGTTTTGCCGACTCCCGGGGGACCCCAAAAGATCACCGAAGGAAGTTTCTTCTCCTTAAGCGCTTCGGTGATGAACTTTCCCGGTCCGATCAAATGG
>JAPXNP010000133.1:0-5577 GCA_033811955.1 Acidobacteriota bacterium | reverse complement strand
CAGAAGCTGACCGCCACGTCCCGAACCCGAGTGGAGCAGGTACGTGAGCTACTGGTGCGAAAGGATTCCGAGGCTTTGATTTGCATAGACGGTGGGGTGACGCGGCGTAACATCGAGGAGATTGCCGAGTGGGGAGTGGATCTGGTGGTCAGCGGCAGCGCCGTCTTTGACGGCCGTGATCCGGCCGGCAACGCTCGGTTCATGGTGGAAACACTGCGTGGAACCGGGAAGGCGTGATGACGGACCGGAGCTTGGCGGTAAATCCAACCGCCGTACTCCGCCGGACCGTTTGGATAGAACCGTCATCCTTAAAGCCGAAGGTTACGGGGTAGCCGATCATGAAGAATGCCTGGAATGAAGAGGAAGCCGCCCGTTGCCTGCAGGAATTCGGGTCGTGGGGGGAAGATTTGGCCCTCCGGATCTACACCTCACGCCTGCTGGGAAGACAGAAGGACTTGGTACTCCACGGCGGCGGCAACACTTCTGTAAAGACGCGGATAACCGACCTCTTGGGGCGTAATATCGAGGTTCTCTACATCAAGGGTTCCGGACGGGACCTGGCGTCCATCACGCCCGATGACTTTGCGGCGGTCGATCTCGGTCGAATTAGGGAGCTGGAACGGCTGGATCAGCTTGACGACGAAACGATGATCCGGCTGATTCGTACTGCGTTATTGGACTACAGAAACCCGTACCCTTCCATCGAGACGCTGGTGCATGCATTTCTGCCGGCGCGCTTTATCGACCACACTCACGCCGACGCGGTCCTAACGTTAACCAACCAGAAAGAAGGCGGGCGCCTGATCGAGGAGGCGCTCGGACCGGAGTGGCTGTACCTGGATTACGTCGAGCCAGGCTTTGAGCTGGCCAAAGCAACGGCTGCAGCGCAGCGGAAGCGTCCCGACGCGGTAGGGGCGGTGTGGTTGCATCACGGTGTCGTCACCTGGGGAGGAACGGCGCGCCAGGCCTACAACCGGATGATTGAAGGGGTGAGTCGGGCCCAAGCGTTGCTCGCAGCCAGACGGAAGCGTGCAGTGACGGTCACGGTGGATCTGGAGCGCGCCCGGCGGGTCTGGCCCCGTCTGGCCCCGGTGCTACGCGGCGTACTGGCGTGGGAATCCGGCGACGAAGACCGCCCCCGGATACCTTTGATCCTACAGGCGATTCAGGATGAGGAAACGGCGGGTGCACTGGCGCATCCGGAGGCTCGCGGCTGGTTTCTTACGCCTGTGGTGACGACCGATCACCTCATCCGCACGAAGCCCCGGCCGGCGTGGCTTGAGCTTGATCTTACGGCGGATGAAAAGGTGTGGCGGGAACAGGCCCGTCAGTGTGTGGAAAGCTATCGCCGCTCCTATGAAGCCTACCTGGCTGGTCATGCGGAAGGCGCGCCCGGCCGATCCACCGACTCAAGTCCGCGGGTGATCCTGCTGCCGGGTTTGGGGGCTGTCTGCGCCGGGGAGAACCTGCGTGAGGCCGTCATCTGCCGGGACGTCACGATTCAGACTCTGGCCGTCAAGCGGGCCGTCGGGGAGATGGGAGGAGAGTACGAGGGGCTTTCGGAAGAAAAACTGTTTGCAATGGAATATCGGGGACTGCAGCGGGCCAAATTGTCGGGCGACGGCGGATTGGGTCGGTTCGTCGCCTTAGTGACCGGTGCCGCGGGCGCCATCGGTGCCGGCATTTGCGAAGGATTGTTGGAGGCCGGTTGCCAGGTCGCCGCCTGCGACATCTCCGGCGACCGACTGGGAGTGTTGGCTGAATACCTGCGACCCCGGTTCGGAGAGCGGTTCACCACTGTCATCACCGACGTCACCTCTCCGGACTCGGTGGCGGCGGCTTTTGCCGGAATTTGTGCTCTCTGGGGTGGGGTTGATTTCGTGATATCCAATGCGGGCTTGGCGCACGTGGCGGCCTTGGCCGAGCTGCGCCCGGAGGATTTCCAGCGCCTCGAGCGAGTCAATGTCGAAGGGACTCTCTATGTGTTGGCGGAAGCCGCTCGACTGTTTGAACGGCAGGCCGTCGGTGGAGATGTGGTGCTGGTGTCGACGAAGAACGTGTTTGCCCCCGGCGCCCGTTTCGGGGCTTACAGCGCCACCAAGGCGGCCGCTCACCAGTTGGCGCGCATCGCCTCTCTGGAATTGGCTTCCCTGGACGTGCGGGTCAACATGGTCTCGCCCGACGCCGTTTTCGGGGACGAACCGTTCAAGTCGGGGCTCTGGGCCGAAGTGGGTCCCGATAGAATGCGGGCCAGAGGACTGGATGAAACCCAGCTGCAGGACTACTACCGACAGCGGAATCTTTTGAAGAGACGGGTAACGGCCCGGCATGTTGCCAATGCAGTGCTGTATTTCCTGCTGCGACGGTCTCCGACGACGGGAGCCACGTTACCCGTTGACGGAGGCCTTCCCGACGCCGCCCCTCGATAACCACAGCGGCGATTTTGGGGATTAACACGGGTCGGTCTCACGGTGACCGCCCCGGCAGGCGGCCGAGTGCCCGATGACTTTAGGCGTCGGATCTGCTTCGTGGTGGTGGCACCGCCTGGTTTCCTCCGCCTGCGCCGCATCGGGTTTAGCTGCAACGGAATCCCGCATCACCGGCTTCGGGATCGGACACCTTCAGACGGAGTTGTACCAAAGTCGCCGATCCGGGCCGACAGGAGGCTTCCGTATAATCAAAAGGCGATGATCGCCCGTTTGCGGGGAATGCTGGTGGAGAAGGCGGCTGACCGGATTGTGGTCGACATCCAGGGAGTCGGCTATGACGTGGCGATCCCGTTTTCCACGTATTACGAGATCGGTGAGGCGGGTTCCGAAGTGGCATTGTACGTTTACACACATGTGCGGGAAGACGCCTTGCAACTTTTCGGCTTCCATACCAAGAAGGAGAAACAAATCTTTTTGGAGCTGATCCAGATTTCCGGGATCGGGCCGCGCCTGGCTGTGACGATCCTGTCCGGTTTGCCTGTGGACGAACTTTTGCGCGCCATCGTGGACGGAGATGTCGCCCGGCTTTGTTCCATTCCGGGGGTGGGTAGGAAGACCGCGGATCGTATCGTGCTTGAGCTGAAAGGGCGGCTGGGCGGACTGCTGGAGAAGCCGGAGGCGGCTTGGGCCGGAGGATTGCAAGGTGATTCCATGGCCCGTGACGTTAGTTCCGCCCTGATCAACTTGGGTTACCCGAGGCCGAAAGCGGAAGGAACGGTGTCTCGCTTGTTGCGGGAAAAGAGCTGGGAGAACTTCGAGGAGTTGCTGAAGAGCGCCTTACGGGAATTGGCGGGATGACACGATGAACGAGCGGATGGTGGATCCCCTGTACCACGCCGACGAAACGAGCTTTGAAAACAGCTTGCGGCCTCGGCGCTTGGCCGACTTTGTGGGCCAGGAGCAGATCAAGGAGAACCTGTCTATCGGTATTGAGGCGGCCCGGGCGCGTGGCGAGGCATTGGATCACGTCCTGCTGTTTGGGCCTCCCGGACTGGGAAAGACTACGTTGGCGCAGGTGGTGGCTTGCGAGCTTGGGGTGAACTTCCGCTCCACGGCGGGACCGGCGATTGAGAGACGGGGCGATCTGGCGGCCGTCTTGACGAACCTGCGCGAGCGCGACGTGTTGTTCATTGACGAGATTCACCGCTTGCATCCCGCGATAGAAGAGATCCTCTACCCTGCTATGGAGGATTTCCAGATCGATATCATGATCGGGGAAGGCCCCGGTGCCCGCTCCATCAAGATTGACATCCCTCCGTTCACCCTGATCGGAGCCACCACCCGCACCGGCTTGCTCACGTCGCCCCTGCGCGCGCGTTTCGGTATTGTGCAGCGTCTCGATTTCTACGACCAGGCCAGTCTTGCAGCCATCGTGGGCCGCTCCGCCGGCATTTTGGGGATTGAGATCGATCCGGAAGGAGCGCAGGAAATAGCCCGCCGTAGCCGTGGCACTCCGCGGATTGCCAATCGGTTGTTACGCCGAGTGCGGGACTATGCCCAGGTGCGGGCCGAGGGACGGATCACCGCCGAGATCAGCCGGCAGGGTTTGGAGATGTTGAACGTAGATCGCTTCGGATTCGATGAGATCGACCGCAAGCTCTTGTTGACCATTATCGAGAAGTTCGGAGGGGGACCGGTGGGCCTCGGTACACTGGCGGCGGCCATTAGTGAGGAGAAAGACGCCATTGAGGACATCTATGAGCCATACCTGATCCAGATCGGATTTCTTCACCGAACTCCCCGGGGGCGGATGGTGACCCCCCAAGCCTACGAGCATTTCGGGGTACCTCTGACCAACGGGAGGCGAACGCTTTTTTGAAGGCGGGTACTCTGTGCCAGGCCGAGAATCCGGGCTTTTCAGCCTTTCCCCCAGTGTTCGCAGAAATCGTGCGAAGTGGTCGGCGGTTCTTCGGAGGCGGGAAATCGGCGGCGCCCCACCGCCGGGCCGCGTCACCCCGGGCTTAGGGAGTTCTCATACCCTTGTTCCTTCTTTGGTCTTGTACGTCCATTGTGGAAAGGAGTTCGGCCCCTAAGCCGATCATGTCCGGCTGGAAGAAGATGACAAGTCCGGGGGCTCCCTCTCGCTCTGTTGCTTGCTGTCGGCCGGGAGCCCGGGTAGAGTTCCCGCATGGGAAAGACCACCGAAGGTAGGAAGAGCATCCGGCCGGCGGGACAGCCGGTTTGCCGGTTCATCTTAGCTGCATGGTTGCTGTGTCTGCCGGCCTTGGCCGGAGCGGCCGGCGAGTCGCTTCCACTGCCTGAGCATCCGAGACCGGACTGGAAGAGGGAGGCGTGGCTGAATCTCAACGGTGACTGGGAGTTTCGATTCGACCCCGAGGACGTGGGACGGGAGCAGCAATGGTTTCGAGTGGAGACGGTGTTTCCCCTCACTATCCGGGTGCCTTTTCCCTGGGGTTCACCTTTGTCGGGCGTTCCCGACGAGGCTCCGATTGCCTGGTACCGACGTCAGATTGAGATTCCAGCCGACTGGCGGGGAGGCCGCGTTTTTCTCGTTGTGGGCGCGTCGGACTGGGAGACGACGGCCTGGCTGGATGGTGAGCTCCTGGGTGTGCACCAGGGCGGATACATCCCTTTTGAGTTTGAGTTAGGTGGAAAGTTCCAGGTCGGGCAAACGCACAGTCTCGTCTTACGGGTAGACGATCGGGACCGCCCCTTCAAGCTCGAAGGCAAACAGGGCTACGGAAACGCGCGAGGTATTTGGCAGACGGTCTATTTGGAGAACCGGGGGGAGATTTTTCTCAGCTCTGCACGTTTTCTCCCGGATTTGGAACGGGAGGAGGTCGAGGTCCAAGCCGAACTCTCGGATCCTGCCGCTGCGGGAACGACAGTGGAGCTGGAGTTTTTAGGTTCGTCGGCGTCTCCGGTTCGGTGGTCTATTCCGGAAGGAGCGAGAGAATTCAAGGAGCGCTTCCGGTTGGAGGATCCTCGCCTTTGGACGTTGGAGGATCCCTACCTTTATCGGGTCCGGCTGATTCTGCGCCCTGCGGCAGGCGTAGGTGATCAGGTCGAAACCTACTTCGGGATGCGGGAAATCGGGGTCGGGCGAGTGCCCGGCAAAGACTATACG
>JAPXNP010000132.1:0-5598 GCA_033811955.1 Acidobacteriota bacterium | reverse complement strand
GGGCCGTATCCAACACGGTCCGCAGGTGATTCTCCCGCTCAATTAGTTTTCGTTCGGCCTCCAGCCGTTCCGTGACGTCCTCGACGGCGAGAAGAATCCGATCCATCTTCTTCTCACCCAGTGATAAAGATCGGGCGTTCACTAACATGGCGCGACGGCCCAAAGAAGGAAAATCGTGCGTTACCTGATAGTCTGCGAACCAACGGTTCTCAGGAAGAATGTGCTCCAGCAAGTCACGTAGTTCGGGGATATTCCACTGTCCGTTCCCCAGCTGATAAACGGGCACTCCCACGGTCTCTTCGGGAGCCACCCGAAAAAGCTTGTAAAAAGCCCGGTTCGCCGCCACCACCCGGAGTTCGGCATCCAGAACCAGCAACGGTTCGTGTAGCGTTTCGACGATGCTCTCGGCAAAGACCCTGGCCTGCGCGGTGATTCTCTGGATTTCGCGTTCATGGGTGTGATCCCGGAAAATCAGCACGGCTCCGGCGATCTCTCCGTCGGCTCCGAATACCGGCGCCCCCGAGTCGGCAATGTTGTACTCGGCGCCGCTTTGGGAAATCAACACCGTGTGGTTGGCCAATCCCACAATGGTGCCTTCCTGAATTACTCTGCGTACCGGATTGCTCACCGGCTGACGGGTCTCTTCGTTGACAATGCGGAAGACCTCTTCCAGCAGCTTGCCTACCGCATCCCCTTCACGGCAGCCCGTCAAGCGCTCCGCCTCAGGGTTCATCATTTCGATGCGTCCCTCGCGGTCGGTGGCGATGACACCGTCACTGATCCCGTTTAGGATGCCTCGCAGCCTGGCACGCTTAAGGCCGGAACGGAACCCCCTGTTCTTCACGTACCACTGCTGAGAAAAGGATCGGAGAGCAAGCCAATACAGGACCTTCTCGCGCACCTCCCCCGCAGGCGCACCCAAGGGGATGTAATCGTCAAAAGGCGCGGTCAAGATGCCACTTTCAAGCGCCTCCGACCCGGCCTCCGTCAGCAGCAGGAAAGGTAACAGCGAAGAAACTTCCCGGCGTTTACGCCGAACGAGTCGCTCCACCAGCTCCCCGTTGCACGGGCCCTCCACAAGGCAAAGATCAAAGCGTCCATCCAGCGCAGACCATTGCCCGGTCGCAGTGATCTCGTGGCCCTCACCCAAGGCGGCAAGAACCGGCCCGATCTCGGATGACCCCGATTCTAAGACTAAGATCTTTCCCATAGGTCACCCCCGGTTCACTGCCCCTTCAAACTCGGCTCCAAGGCCGCCTCCATGACGGTACCGGTAGAGGATCTCCGACCTCCGTCCCGCCGAGCTCACCCCCCGCGGTCCCAGGAGGGGGACGTCTCTCTCATCTCACTCCGGCTCAAGTACCTTTCCACCCTCTCCAAGGCGGCCACGACGGCTTCTTCCGTAAGGATGCCGCCTACCCCCTGCGGTACCACAGCCGAGGTACCGGGCATAGGTTCGGCCGCCCGGCTGCCCGACAGTCCCGGTCCGGACTCGGGCGGTCCTAAGGCCTCCCTTAAGTCGGTCAGAACGTCTTCGACCGCTTCACGGTACATCGCCAGATCCGGGGCCATTCGTCGCCGACTGACGGGGGCCAGAGAACCTTCCAGATGTAAACGACCCAAGCGGCATACCGCTTGCCGGACCCTGTCGGTAAAGTCCGGAACCACCTCTCGAAAGAAGCGGATCTGTTCCATAAAATCGGCCTCTCCGGCAAGAACTTCAGTCCAGCGAGCGCCGGCGTCCCCGGGGATGCCGGGTACTACGGCCTGCAGGACGACGGCGTGGAACTGATGTCGGATCTCACGGCTGACCGCCTCAAGCACTAGGGTATACTCGCGAGACCGCTTTCGTCCCCGGACGATCCGCCCCGCGACAACTCCCCCCGCCAAGCCGGCTCCAAAGAGCTTCAAGACCTCCCGCATGCGCACCCACGTATTCTGGCATACCCTACCTTGGTCCACCAGTCCCCGGACCACGGCGGCAATCCGTCGGCCGGATCCCGGAAATCAACCGTCTCCGCCGACTTGAAGACGGCTGGAGGCGAGAATCCAAAGAACCCTCCGCCGACCTGGACAGTCTCTTCTTACGGGGCCGATCGGGCGGGACTTAATACGAATACCGAAGGCCGTCAATCCGTCAGCGGTTATGCCGTGGAGAGGGCTTTTCCGCCGAAAGCATGATGATTTCTTGGCGAAGGAAGGACTTGATCCGCTGCTGTACGTCGGTGGGAACTTCCACCTGCTGCTCCCGCAACAGCTGCAACATCTGGGTGGACCTCTCAAATGTCTTCAAGAAGTTGATGCAGGGAGCACAGGCTGACATGTGTTCCTCGAAACGAGCACGAACCTCATGATCGAGCGACCCTTCCAGGTAGTCCGTCAGCAGATCAACACATTCCTGACATTTGAAAAAGTCTTTCATTGTCCTCGATTCTCGAAGTAATCAGCCAGTTTTTGCCGCACAACCAACCGAGCCCGATGAATACGGGTCTTTGTGGTCGGTTCCTTTAATCCCAACAGCGAAGAAATCTGCTTGATGGAGTAGCCTTCAATATCCTTTAGAACCAATGGAATCCGGTACTCAAAAGGCAACAACTGAACAGCTTCGTACAGCTCTCCGGCCAACTCGGAATTCAAATAAACCTCTTCGGGATCCACCGTCCAGCCGTATACGGGAACCGCGAATTCACCCTCCCGGGAGAAATCCGGCAGCAGTTCATCCAATGAAGTCGTACGCTCATTCCGCGTTCGGTGTTTGCGCAACCACATGATTCCGTTGTTGATGGCAATTCGGCGCATCCAGGGCCAGACGTCGCTCTCCTCCCGAAAGGTGTCGATCTTATGAATGATCTTGAGCAGCGTATCCTGCAGAATTTCTTCAGCGTCGGAAGGGTTTTTCGTGTAATTCAGGATCACGCCGAAAAGTGGCTTCGAGTATTGGTCCACCAGCTCGTCGATGGCCTCAGGATCCCGGGAGCGCAAACGTTCCACCAGCTGCCGTCCATCCGCCTCTTTCGTTTTCATGGCCACTCTCCGATTCTACGACATTGCGGGCGCGAGCGCGAAATCGGCGGCCGCTTCAGCAAGCCGCAGGGGTTGGTCACCCTTTTGGATTGTATAGAATGATAGGGTGCTGTCTCGTCGAAAGACACTGATCCCGGCTGGGCGGGGACCGGTACCACCGGGGAAACCGGCTTCTCCATGGGCTTTCCCGAGGAGCAACGCTCCGGGCCTGGGCATGCCGTTGCTCCGAAAAGTCGGGATACTCCTTGCGCTACTTCTCGTCGCCCGGCCATGCGGTGTTGCGGCTCAGAGTCCGGCGGCCGCACGCCAGTCACCCCAACAGTGGTTTGAGGAAGCTGTTCGACTTCACCAGAGCGGACGCATAGAAGAGGCGATCCGGGAATATCTCGCTTTTCTGGAGCGCTATCCGAAGGTTGCCGACGTTTACTGCAACTTGGGTGCCGCCTACGCCCAACAAGGTGATCTGGCGTCGGCGTTGCAGGCTTATGAAAAGGCTCTGGAACTCGGCACCGCTTCGGATCCCGTAGCTTTGCACGTCAATGTCGGCCTGGCCTACTTCAAGTCCGGCCGGCTCGAAGAGGCTATGAGTTCGTTCCAACAAGCACTGGCCGGGGAGCCGAAACATTATCAGGCCGCGCTGCTGTTGGCCGATTGCTACTTCCGCGCGGGCAGGTTTCAGTTTGTCATTGAACTGCTGAGTCCTTTCGAAGAACAGCACGGGGACGACCCGGCGCTGGTTTACCTTCTGGGCACTTCTCTGATCCAAACGGGCGAAACCTATCGTGGGCAGGTCCTCGTGGACCGTATTTTCCGCAGAGGCGATTCCGTGGAAGGTCATCTCATGTTGGGTACCGCCCACTTGATGAAGCAGGACTGGGTGTCCGCCGCTCAAGAGTTCGAGAAGGCCTTGCGTCTGGATCCGCAAAGGCCCACGGTGAACCGGTCCTACGGTCTGGCCCTGCGGGAGATGAACCGCATTGACGAAGCGGCGGAATATTTCCGGAAAGAACTTGCCATCAACCCTTACGACTACGAGTCCAACCTCTTTCTGGGCATCCATCTGTACAAGCACATGCAGCAGTACGACGAGGCTTTGCGGCACTTCGTTCGGGCGTTGCAGGTGAGACCGGGAGACGTCGACGCGCGCTACCACATGGGCTTGGTTTACGTTTTAAAAGGGGATACGGAGAAAGCTCTGGAGTTACTCGAAGAGGTCGTGAAAGAAGTTCCGGAATATATGGAGGGCCACGTGGCCTTGGCCCGCTTATACTTCCGGATGGGTCGGCGGGAAGACGCCATGCGGGAGCAACAAATTGTGGAGAGAATCCGGACGGAGCGGGATGCAGCCACGCCCAAGGGGTTGACCGAAGAGGAGATTCGTCGGTTGCAACCACAGTGAACGGCGGGTTTCAGCTTCCCTCTCTCAGTCTCCGGTCTGGTCGTCACATGTTATCGGAACCGGCTTCCAGATGGTTTTAGCGGCCGCGAGTCGATCAAGATGTTCAAACTCCTCCGAAGTGCTCGAACAGTCCGGCGGGGACGCGATCCCGCCGGCCCGCGTGTGGGGAGGTATCTGCATGTTCTCAAGCGTACAGAGCCGGTACGGTCTTCCATTCCGCGACCTTATGCTTTGACCGCCTGTTTCTTGATTGCTTTCGTTTTCGCCGACCGGCAGTCGCTGATGGGACGGGAGTCCGTTCCTCCGGGTGATTGCGATCATCTCGGGCAATGGCAAGCGCAGGCAAGCGAGGCGATTTCCCTCGGTCAACTCGATGAGGCGGCCCGATTGCTGGAGCGGGTGACCACCTGCCGGCCGGATTCAGGTGAAGCATGGTGGCGGCTGGGGACAGTCGCATACGATCGGGGAGAATACGAACATGCTTTGCAGGCATTCCGGCGATTGACCGAGCTTTGGCCAGGCTACGGTCCGGCCTACCTTTTTACCGGCCTGGCTTTGTTCCAGCGAGGAGACTACGAGGGGGCCTTTGCTGAGATTCGGCGGGCGAACCGGTTGGGCGTCGGAGACGCCAAGATAGCTAAGCTGGGAGCTTACTACGAAGTTCTGAGTTTGGTTGTGTTGTCCCGCTTCGAGCAAGCCGACAGCTTCCTACCTTGGATCATCAACGCCGAGCCCGAGAATCCGAAGACCCATGAGCTGGTCGGTATGACCGTGCTGCGGATTGCCTCCTTGCCCGAGGATCTCGATGCGGACCGCCGTGAAATGGCGCGCCGTATCGGTCGCGCCGTCAGTCTCGGGCAAATGGGTGCCCTGGAGGAGGCCCGACTGGAATTCGAAGGTTTTTTCCGAAAGTTCCGGGGCGTTCCGCACGCTCATTACGTCTTCGGAGTGCTTCTGCTCCAACTGGACCGCGACGAAGCGGTGAAAGAGTTTGAAGCGGAACTGGAACGGGATCCCGCGCACCTGCCGTCCCTCTTGCGATTGGCTCTCGAGTATAAGCGGCGCAATCAGTTGGATAGCGCGCAACACTATGCTGAAAAGAGCCTCACCGTGGCTCCCGATTCTCCTGCGGCCACATCGATTCTAGGACAGATCAAGCTGGAACAGGGTGACGT
>JAPXNP010000131.1:0-5602 GCA_033811955.1 Acidobacteriota bacterium | reverse complement strand
ATCAAGTGTCACAAGTTGGAGTAGCACGATCGAAGAAGCGACCGCCGGATCCCCAAAACCTCGGGACCGGGTACCTACGTTGGAGCCGCCGACTTGGCCCCGCCGAAATCCAGCACGCCGGCGAGGGGGTCCGGGGATCTAGAAGGGCTTGTAAGCAGCCAAGTAAGCCGCCGCGACGGCCGTCGCCCAGCCGGCCCACCACCAGAGCCGTCCGTGCTCGGGCATGCGTTTGACGAGGGCGAACAGGAACCCCAACGCCAGCCAGATAACGAATTTGCCCAGTAACCAGCCCGGCCACGGCCAGCTGATTCCGAGCCGCACGACAAGACCGAATCCGCCGATCAGACCGAGGAACAGACCGACTCCGTTTACGACAGCCCAAAAACCTGCACGCCGGGGATTCCGGGATCCACCAGGCGCAAACTCCACCACAGCCGCTCCCAGAGACAGCAGGATAAGAAAAACCGCCGCCAGGTGAAGAACTCTGTAGCCGAGATACGAAACCATGCACGGATTGTACCCCGGACCGCAGCGCAGATCGTCGGCATCAGCCGAGGTTGATCACCGGATTGCGGGAGCGAAAACGCGTCCCACTCAGAACAGGTTGTCATACGCCGCGTCACCGCCTGAATAATCAGGCCCCGCGGCGTCGCCTCCCCCTTCGCCCAGGACGTCCCCCATCGACTTCTCGATTTCATCGGGATCCTCGCCCGCTTCGAGGCGGTCCACCACCTCGTCGAACTCTGGTCCCAACTCCTCGCCCAACTCATCCCCCAGCTTGCGCATCATCTTCCCCATCGTGCGCGGGTCGGCGTTCTCCAGGTCACCCCACTGAGCCGGATCGGCGAGGCTCTCCAAGCGACTCTCCTCGGAGCGATGGAAGGCTACTCGCGAAACCAGCTGCTCCAGGTTCGAACTACCACATCGGCATCGAGTGCCTTCCGCGTCGGAAATCCGCCAGAAGAATCGAGAAAAGCGGCGATTGCACTCACGGCAAACGTACTCGTAAACAGGCATATTTCCATTCTACGATCGGTCCACCTCTCAGAGGAACAAGCTCTTGAAGACTACCGCTGAAATACAGCGTTCTCGCCTTTCCCGCAGCGAATCGTCCAGCCGTCCGACGCCAAGCGAACCACCCGTTTCACACACGAGGCGAACGCTGTCGCTCGCAAAGAATTGAGCCCAGCTCTCTCAACGTAGCGAACGTGCTCGTAGGCCTCGTCGGCAAGTCAACGTCAGTCGAAGCTTGCCGGGCGGTTCGGATCGGCCAAGCACCTCCAGACATCGGCCAGGTGACGCGTGCTCGTTCGCTGCTCCGACAAGGGAGGAATCTCATCCCTCCCAAAGAATGCCGCGGCCAGGGTCTCGTTGCTTCCCCGCAAAGAGCCGCCCAGCTCCCGGCAAAGAAACACCAACTTGTAAGCATGGAAAAAGCGCTCCGGATAGGCGTCTCGGTTCGCGTCATAAACGCCCACCAGCCGCTCCGCTTTCACTTCCAAGCCACTCTCTTCAAAGACCTCCCGCACCACCATTTCCGAGGGTGTCTCTCCCACATCGGCCCATCCTCCCGGCAGACACCAACGGCCGTCCGACACCTCTTGAACCAGCAAGATTCTGCCGTCGCGGATTACCGCACCTCGGACATCCACCTTCGGCGTGGCATACCCCGGCTCCTCCAGAAAGAGGCGTAGCGCTTGCTCGGGATCACCACCGCCCCGCACTTCTATCATTTCAGCAGCGATCTGCAGCAGCCTCTCGTACCGTTGGCGATCGTAGTCGGTCTGGCTGTAGTGCAAACCTGTCTGGGCCAGGGCTTCGATCTCCTGCGCCCATCTCAACCAGGACGGTGTCTCCGTCATGCACTTGCTCCGCTCTCGTTTTCCGGCGAAACGACGCAAGAAGGTCATCACCAAACAGGGATGATCTGCCCGTCGGCCGGGCCTCGGGCTATAGTAGAGACCGATGCGATCCGGTGCAACTCGGCCGTCATGGTGGGTTCCTGCAGGTCTCGTACTTCCGGCTCTTGTCTTGACGGGTCCGGCTCTCGCTCCCGGCGGAACCCTGGTTCCCACCGATCACATCTTAGTCCATTTCGGTCTGGCCGATGCTCCGCCCATACCCCACAACCGAAGTCATGCGGATACCATCGAGCAGTTTTACCCCTACCTTACTTTTCTGACGGATGAACTGAAGAAACAGAACCTCCCGTTATGGAACCCGTACGTTCTAACCGGAACTCCTTTTTTGGCCAACGCCGTCAGCGCCGCCCTGTTTCCTTTTCACTGGCTCGTCCTTGTCCTCGATCCCAGCCAATTGATGGACCTCGGCGCCTGCCTGAAACTGATTTTGTGCGCGTGGGGGATCTACTTGTTCCTGCGGCGGCGAAACTGCAGTCCGCCGGCCTCGCTCCTGGGCGGCTGGGCCTTCTGCCTGTCGGCTTAC
This sequence comes from Acidobacteriota bacterium, assembly GCA_033811955.1. Lineage (GTDB taxonomy): Bacteria > Acidobacteriota > UBA6911 > RPQK01 > JAPXNP01 > JAPXNP01. The sequence goes on along the minus strand of JAPXNP010000131.1, from coordinate 3,157 downwards.
TTCGTCTTCTTTCTTCTGTTTCCCAACAGCTGGGTGGCTGTCTTCTGGACCTGGAGTTTGGTCGCCCTCGACCTCATCCTGGAATCTCCCTCGGCTCGTCGCATTGGCCTGCTGGCCCTGTGTGTAGGCGCCATGCTCTTATGTGGACAACCACAGGCGGCCTTTCTGGCCGCCGTTTCTTTGGGGTTCTTGACCCTTTGCCTGGGTCCCCACCGACTGGCTCACGTCATCGGAGCGGGTCTTTTGGGAGTGGGCCTAGCTTCCATCCAGGTGCTGCCGTTTCTCGATTACCTCTTCGTGAGTGAAACCTGGACTCTACGGACTCCAGATGGGAGGAATCCATTCCACATACCGGCCGAATGGGCGCTGGGGCTCCTGTTGCCGAACGCATGGGAAAGCCCGGTTCTACTGGATTCCGATGTTCCCGCCGTCTTTTCGGTGGTTTACGTGGGGCCTCTCGTTTTGCTCCTGGCAGGTTGGGCTTGGTCTTCCCAGCAGTCGCTTCGGCGTATCGCGACGGCCTTTGCGACCCTGGCCGTTTTGGCCGGCATCATCGTCTTCGGAGTTTTCCCTTTCTTTGACCTGTGGACTGCTCCGCCGCTCCTGCGGCAAACCAACCACACCCATGCCCTTTTCCTGGTTCAAGGGTCCCTGGCGGTGCTGGCGGGTCTCGGCTTCGAGGGGTTTGCCCGGCGGCGTCATCTCCCCCGCGGGCGATGGCTTTGGCCCGGCTTCCTACTTAGCCTGTACCTCGCATCCCTACTTTTCGTCGTGATTTCTCAGTGGAATCTGAATTCCCGGCCTGGAACGTACGTTTTCCTGGGCTGGCGCTATCCGTTTCCTTGGCTTTGGCTGACAGTGGGACTTCTCTTTTTGGCTTTCGCCGCTGCGCTGTTGAACCGCCGGCCGGTGACTGCGGCGGCGATTTTCCTCTTCGCCGGTCTCGCCGTATCGTACGGCATCCACGCCGTTCACCCGGTGACACCACTGACCAGGAATCTTCTCGTGGAACTGGGACCGGAACTCTCTCCTCACGAACGTGGCGCAGCCTTGGGCGTGGGGTTTTGGCCTCCAAACACCGGGATGATCTGGCGCTTCCGAGACCTGCGCGGTTACGAATCCGTCGTACCCCGGGGAATCGGCGAGGGCCTGGGCCAACTCCAGGGATACCAGCCCAACCCCCATCATTTCCTCCCCAACCTCACGGCCGGTGACCTGCCTGTGCTCCAACGTCTCGGTGTGTCCTGGATTCTCAGTCCAAGTGCGCAGACGATGGCCGGTCTGGAACAAATCTCGACCCGATTTCCCTTTCGCTACCGTTTAGCCGAAGGTTACCGCACGCACTGGGCTTGGTCGCAGCAGGTCGGCGAGTCGCCTTCTCCGGCGGAACTGCTACGCCGGCCGGATCTTACCCTGGTTCATCTGGACCCCGCCCCTCCGCCAGGCTCCGGATACCGTCCGGCGAATCTACCGCCGGGTTCCGCCACGTCCGGCATCCAGTGGGTGCGCGATGATCCGGACGACCTTGCATGGGAGCTCTCTCCCCCCGGTGACGGCGCCTGGTTTGTCCTCCGGGACCTGTGGTTTCCCGGGTGGAGGGCGTGGCTGGACGAGAGTGAGGTACCCCTGTACCGGACGGACGGCCTGTTCCGGGCCGTCTGGATTCCAGCGGGGACACATCGTCTGGTGATGGAATATCGCTCCAGGGCGTTTCGCTGGGGACTCGTTGTGTCGGTCTTCTCTTGTCTAGTTCTGGTCGGGCTCCTGTTCAAGCGGGCCCCTCGGATGATTTTCCCCCGGTAAACACCATCGTGTCCCCCAGGCGGCCCGGTTCTCCATCTTCGGCAGGCCTTCAGTCGCTTGGGCGTCTCCTCGCCAGCCAAAGGGAGCCGGTAGTCGGCAGCAGGAAGTGCCTGCGTCCCATTACCAGCCGGGCCAGCCAAGCCGCCGGACGTGCGATACGTCGTAGCCGTGGTGCCAGGTAGTCTGCTCCCACCAACATACGACTGGGCCTCCTGGCCGCCACTTCAAAGCCGGAGCTGTCGAGGAGCCTTGTCAGAGCTTGGCGCGAGGGAAGAAACAGGTGCTCCCGTTTGAACGAAATCCAGTTTCGTCCTGAAAGGCGGGCCGTCCAGTTCTCCCGGTCCGGAACATTGATCAACAGCCACCCCCCGGGGCGCAACAGACGCGCCGCTTCCCGAAGACCCTCTTTCGGATCGCAAAGGTGCTCGAAGGAATCGTTGAAGATCACGAAATCGAAGACCTCTTCCGGGAAAGGGGTTTGCGGAAAGTACGCCCGCACGAAATCGAAGCCCGATCCGTCTCGCGGCTTCACCAGGTCAAGCCCGATCTTCGCCGTCAACTCGCTTTTGCCGACCGCCCGGAGAAACTCGCCCGATCCGCAGCCCACGTCCAGAATGCGACCAACAATCGGACCGGCTACACTGCCGACCCACTGCCACACCTCCTTCGCCGTGGAGCCAAGCTCGTGCTGGTAGGCGTAGTAGTCGTCGTAGCCGCTGTCCGTGGAGCCCGTCTGATAATAGTCGGGGTTATAAGCGGCCCGCAGTGCACTGTCGGACGGACGTGGGTTCTGAAAGTAGCTCCCACAGGAAAGACAGGATACGAAGCGAACACCGTGCAGTTGTAAGCGCAGGGGCCGCCACGAGCCTCCACCGCATAGCGGACAGCACACCGTCCGGCGGTCGTTGTCTCCCGCCCCCCGGTACTCTCCCCTTCCCTTCCGGATGAAGATGCGCACCAAAGCCGCCGCCATCTTCAAAGAGTCTCGCAGTAGCCGAACCTTGGAGCCGTGATGGCGCACCAGACGCACGGGTCGGCGCTCGACGACGGCCCCCACCTCCTTCAGCGCCGCCAGCATCTCGATATCCAGGGCGAAACCTCGTTCCTGGGTATAAGCCATCAGCCGCCGTATCAAGTCACCCTGAAAACCTTTCAGGCCGCACTGGGTGTCGAAGATCCCCAACCGGAGCGTGAAGTTGACCAGGTGTGAAAACACTCGTCCTGCCAGCACTCGGTAGGCAGGGTAGGTGGGATCCCGGCTCGATTCGGGCAGGTCCCGCGCTCCCACGACCGCCTCGACGCCACGGTCCCGCAAAATCTCGAAAGCATGACAAAAGAAATCCAATGCATAAGG
>JAPXNP010000130.1:0-5618 GCA_033811955.1 Acidobacteriota bacterium | reverse complement strand
ACAGAAGCTTGGTCCGGACCTTCATGAAGATGCCCCCGCTCCATCTTGAGAGAACTTGGCTCCCGATGTTGGATCCCGACAGTCTTCACCGGCAGAGACGAGACGACGGTCATGCCGACCAAGTCTTCCGTGTGATTCACTACCCTACGGTTCGAAGACCACGTTCAGCTTAAGTTCGGCGTTTGCCAATTGGTTGTCGGCGACGGCCGGCAAAAAAATCCAGGAATTGCGGACCGTTTCCAAGGCAAGAGAGTCCAAGCGAGGCTCGAGGCCTTGAACCAGCTCCAGACCTTGCAAGGCTCCCGCCTTGGTGACGAAAGCCCGCACCTGTACCACCACCGGCGGCGTGAGGTCCCGTGCGAAGGACGGTAGCCGCGGAGAGGGAGTGGCCAAAGCTACGGGGGGGAGAATTTCCTGGTCTGTGAAGTAGCCCGCCCATTCCTCTCCGTCCGGGTCTCCCGCGTACCGCATTTCACCGTACCCGCGGGAAAACCCGGCCGACTGCAGCGCGAGTTTTCGATCTTGCTCAGCCAGGTTGATGGTGTTGATGCGGGAAGCCGCCAAATCGAACTCCCGAGGGGAAAGCGGTTCAAGCCGAAGAATGCGGCTGCCCAGGCGAAGGAACACGTCCTTCGCCTGCGTAGAAAGCTTGCCGCGTACCTGAAAACCTCGGAATTCTCCCGGGCGAATCAGTTGTGTGACCTCATAACGGTGCTCGGGATCGGCTGCGTTTTCTTCCTCGAAGACGTGGCCTCGATAGAGCAGACCCTCTGGAGTTGTCACGACGATATCCGGAGCCGGCAGAACCTCATAACTGTCAGACAGGTTGATGTAGTTGACTACGAACGTGGTTTCGTCTACCAGCTCGACGGTTACGATTCGTTGATCTGAAAGATAAAGAAAGTGCTGAGTCGCCTCAACAGGATTCGAAGCCGCCGCGACACCCGCGGCCAACACGAGCGAGGAAAGCAGTCTGGACATCGTTTCTTGCATTCTAACACCGAGAAGAAGAAACTCTGGCCGGGTGAGGTCGAAGAACGGTGACTCGGGCTGATCGAACCGAAGGCCGGAAATGCCGGTGGGGAGTAGGTTAAGGGCTTTCCTGTTTGCCGGTGGCGGAAGGAGGGAATCGGATGCTGCGACAGACTCCGTTGTATGAAGCTCATGTGGGTCTTGGAGCCCGAATGGTGGATTTCGCGGGATGGAACATGCCTGTGCAGTACTCCGGGGCTCTGGCGGAGCATCATGCGGTGCGCAATCAGGCGGGCTTGTTTGACGTTAGTCACATGGGGCGCTTCGAAGTCACTGGAGCGGATGCAGAACGTTTCCTGCAGCGCCTCGCCTGCAACGACGTCGCCCGCCTCCGGGAGGGACAGGCCCAGTATTCTGCTCTTCTGAACAACGAAGGAGGCTTTATCGACGACATTGTCGTATATCGCCTGGCATCCCAGAGATATCTGCTTTGCGTTAACGCCGCTCGACGCGAGGCGGACTGGCGGTGGCTTGAGGCCGGCGCCTTTGGGGATTCGAAATTGGTTGATCGGAGCGACGAGCTTGCCCAGATAGCCCTGCAGGGGCCGTTGTCGACGAAGATACTCCAGCCGTTGGTAACGGCGGATCTTGCGTCGCTGCCTTACTATCACGCACTCGCTTGCGAGGTTGAGGAGTTTCCGACTTTAGTCAGCCGGACCGGGTACACCGGCGAACTGGGCTACGAGTTGTATGTGCCGTCAGAAGCCGCCGTAACGCTCTGGGAGCGTTTGCTTGAGGTGGGTCGAGACAAGGGGCTCCAGCCGGCGGGTTTGGCGGCCCGAAACACGCTTCGGCTCGAGGCCGGTTACCGCTTGTACGGTAACGATATCGACGAGACGACCACGCCTCTGGAGGCGGGTCTGGGTTGGATCGTCGGTTGGGGGACCGGATTCGTCGGTGAATCGGCTCTTCAGCGGCAGAAAGCCGAGGGTCTGCGGCGGAAACTGGTGGGCTTTGTCATGGAAGATCCGGGCATAGCCCGAGACGGTTACCCCGTTCTGAGGGAGGGACAAGTTGTCGGTAAGGTCACCAGCGGGGGCTTTGCTCCGACGCTGAACAAGAGCATTGGAATGGTCTATTTGCCTTTGGACGGTATCGAGCCTGGCACTTCGATCGAGATCGAAATACGGGGAAAGAGGAAGCGGGCTTCGGTCTGCAGGTTGCCCTTCCTGCGGCGTGGGTAGGTGGTAAGCTTAGGATTCCATGGAGAGCTCGAAACAGGAGCGAGGGGAGTAACGATGAGCATTCCGGCAGATTTGATGTATACCAAGCAGCATGAGTGGGTCTCTATCGACGGCGATACGGCGACGGTCGGCATCACCGAATACGCGCAGCAGGAACTCGGCGACATCGTTTACGTGGAGCTGCCCGAAGTGGGGGAGAGTTTCGAGGCGGAAGAAAGCTTTGGTTCGGTGGAATCAGTAAAGGCCGTCTCGCAGATCTACATGCCTCTTTCCGGCCGGGTGATTGCCGTCAACGAAGATTTGGCGGACGCTCCCGAGATCGTGAACCAGGATCCTTACGGTGAGGGATGGATGATCAAGGTTGAGATCATCGACCCTTCTTTGGTGCACGAGTTGATGTCGGCGGAGGAGTACGAGAACTACCTGAAGGAAGAAGCCGGATAGGCATCCGGTTCCGCTGGTCGGCCTCGGAACGGCAACTCAATCGTGGCCCGGGTATCTCAGGAAGAAGGATGAGATTCGCCGGTTCAGAGCGGGCCGATCGCTTTCGGGAAGCAATGGTGCGGCGGGTACGCGAGGGTGATCGAAGGGCGAGGATGAAAACAGCCTTGCCGGCGATTGTCGTAGGCATCCTCATCGCCCAGCAAGCGGCCGTCGACGCTCAACCTCACATTGTCAGCCGGGCCGATTACGTTCGGGTGCCGGTGGCTGTGCTGGATGAGAACGATCGGCCGGTGACCGATCTTCGGGCTGAGGATTTTCGTCTGTACGACGAGGACTCGCCAAAGCCGATCAGCAACTTCGTGCTCGACGTGGCTCCAGTCCACATTCTCTTCCTAGTGGACAGCAGCGGTAGCACGAAGGAAGAGCTTCCCCAGATGCGGTACGCCGTACGCCGGTTTGCCCAACACTTCACCGCCGAGGATCGTATGGCCCTGGCCGGCTTTTCCGACAAGTTTGAGTGGATCCAGGACTGGACGAACGACGAGAAGCGACTGGCCAAGGCTTTGAAACGACTGGAGCCGGGTTACCGAACCGCCCTCTGGGACTCCTTGGCCGAAGCCGCCCAACGGCGGCTGGCGGGTGTCGACGGAAGGCGGGCGCTGATCCTGATGACGGACGGGTTGGACAACGAATCCACTCGAACGTACGACGAAGTCTTGGAGGTTTTGACGAAATTCGATGTGGTGCTTTACGTTGTAAGCCGAAGCCGCCTGGTCGAATCCCGGATTGAGGACTCGGAAAGGGTACGTTTTCTGGACCGGGTGATGCGCAACCTGTTGGATGAAGACGAAAGTTTCGTGGGAGCTTACTTTCGCGACAAAGAGGCGGCGCTGGAAAACTTGGCCGCAACGAACGGAGGTCGCGTCTTCTACCCCGCTAGTTTTCCGGCTTTGGGCCAAATCTACGCTCAGATTGCTCAGGAGCTCAAGACCCAATATGTCCTGACGTTTCCCGCCCCGACGACCAGCGAAACGGCTTTCCGTCGAATCCGGGTCGAATGCCTACGTCCCGTGGGCAAGCTGGTTTACCGGCGGCTCTACTATGCTCGGTGAGCACAGAAATCCAAGAATACCTCCCGGCAGGCGCGGGGAGCTTCGGGCGGGCGCAGAATCTGAGGTGTTCTCTGTGCCATGAGGCGGCCCCGGAGACGCAGACGGCCCAAAACGGATGGCTCCCAAGCAGGTGGAACCAAGAGCTGCTTATGCTGCGTCCTCGCGAAAATCGGTGCAATTTGCGTCTCCGGGGCTCAGGGACTCGAGAGGCGTCGTCAGATCGGCCGGCGGACGAAGATCGACATCCGGTGTTGTCCACCAGAGTCCGACTTGACCTTACCGCTCTTAGGCTCCGAACTTCATGAGCCGGCGGGCATGGGCCAGTGCCAACGGCATGAGATCCCGCGCCGGAAGCATGCCGAGAGCACCGCGGGCGCACTCCGTCTCATTGAATGCCGTCGCCCCGCCGATGCGGGAGTACCGGGAGTGAAGCAGTACCGGGACCGGGTGCCAGCTATGGCTGCTGAGAGCCGAAGGCGTGGAATGATCTCCCGTGATTACCAGCACGTCGGGTTTAGCCTGGAGAATCTCCGGCACGAAAGCGTCGAGCTCTTCGATGGCCGCCACTTTTCCCTCGAAATTACCGTCTTCTCCAGTCTTATCGGTGGTCTTGGCGTGTAGAAAGAAGAAATCGTAGTCGGCCCACTTCTCCTTCATGACGCGGATTTGCGACGGCACATCGGGTAGCACCGGATGGATTTCCATGCCCACCAAGAAAGCCACCCCCCGATACATGGGATAATTTGCCAGGCAAAGAGATCGCAACTGGAATCGCTTTTCGATGCTGGGGTAAGGCTTGTGCTTGGCGAAGCCCCGCAAAGTCACCATGTTTGCTCGCGGCTCGTCGGCCAGAACGCGGGCGGCCTGATCTACGAACTGCTGGAACAACCGGGCCGTGGCTTCGGCTTCGGGTTTCAGGGCACGGACCGGCAACGGAGCCGCCCCAGTTGTTTGCGGATCCGTATCTGCCAGGTCCCCGGAAAGATCGTCTCCCCGCAACACCACCAACAGCCGGTGTTCCTTGACTGTTTCCACGAAGACCTCCACCCCCGGCACTTTGACGTTTTCCCTCAGTTTCTTGCAGACGCGTTGATTCTCCTCCGTGGAAAGACGCCCCGCACGCCGGTCGATGATCTTTCCTTCCCGGTCGACGGTGGCGAAGTTACCCCGGACGGCGACGTCTCTGTCGGTCAGTGGGAAGCCGATACCGGCGGCCTCCAAGACACCTCGGCCGACATTGTTCTCCACCGGATCGTATCCGAACAGGCCGAAGTGGCCGGGTCCGCTGCCAGGCGTCACGCCGGCAGCGACGGGAACCAGAAGTCCACAGGAAGACCGGCGAGCCAGTTCATCCAAATTCGGAGTGACCGCGACTTCCAATTCGGTGGCCCGCCTGTCGTCGACGGGGAGACCTCCAAGGCCGTCCATGATGAAGTAAACGATCTTGGTATCGTTTTTCGTAACCAGGCTTTCGATCAGTCCAGGGTAGTAACTCACGATAATCAACCTCCTTGTTAAAGCGTGCTTGCACGAGTCGTAGGCCGCCTGTCGACGGTTTGGACCGTCCCGGGAGCTCAGAGCGCCCTCCCTAGTAAATCACGATCCGCTGTTGAGCATCCAGAGCCTTACATTCTATGTGTTTCGGAAACGAGACGGGACCCGGAGCCGCGCTCTCGGCGTGGGATCACCGTCACCCGTTGAGAGAGCCTGGAACTCAATTTCCGATTGGCTCCGACTTGGGTACCGCTTGCACATATGCGCCGTTTCACAAAACTACTTGAATGTTGGAGAACCTAAGAGGGTCCGGCTGGATTATTCCATTTCAACCGGTCAGCTGGTTTAAGCT
>JAPXNP010000129.1:0-5622 GCA_033811955.1 Acidobacteriota bacterium | reverse complement strand
GTGGAGGGCTTCTTCGAGCTGTTCGCCACCGTAGTCATAGCTTTTGTGTTCACGAGACTCAGGCTGATAGAGCCCCTGGTCGCCGCCAAGGTTTCGTTGTTGGCGGCCACCATTTATCTTGCCGGCGGCGTCATCGGGACCTGTCACCACCTGTATTTCGCCGGGACCCCGACGGCCGCGCTGGCCTTCGGAGCCGTCTTCAGCGCCCTGGAGGTCGTACCTCTGACCTTTATCGCCTATTCGGCCATGGACGATTACCGTCGCCTGGGATCCGCCGACTGGGTGCGGAGATATCGATGGCCGGTGTACTTCTTTCTGGCCGTCGCCTTCTGGAACATGGTGGGCGCGGGCTTGTTCGGTTTCATGATCAACCCTCCGATCGCCCTTTACTTCATGCAAGGACTCAACACAACCCCGGTGCACGGCCATGCGGCTTTGTTCGGCGTGTACGGCATGTTGAGTATTGCGTTGATTCTGGTTTGCTTGAGAGCCGTGGACCCGCGAGGTGAATGGGACGACCGATACCTCAAAATCGCCTTTTGGGGGATGAACCTGGGTCTGCTGCTCATGTGCGTGGGTAGTCTGTTGCCGGTGGGGCTGCTTCAAACCTGGGCCTCGGTGGAGCAAGGTTACTGGTATGCCCGCAGCACGGAGTTCCTGGGACGTCCACTTCTCCAGTTTCTGCGTTGGATGCGGATGCCCGGCGATCTGATCTTCGCCGCCGGCGCTCTCGTCCAAGTCTTCTTCCTCTGGAAGGAGGGCCTTCGGCTGTGGTCGAGTCGGCGTGCAGCCTGAGCGGTCGTTTTCGGTGATGTTTGCCGTTCCTCCTCGTCTGAAGGGGCGGAAGTGATCAACCTGAGCTTCCGCCCTTACTCTCCGCGTCCGAGTCATCCTCTAGGTCATGACCTGCAGTCTGCCCCCGGCCTTCCTCCGGTGGTCATCTTCGGGTTTGGAAGTTCCGTATCAGCGATACGCCCAGGGCTGCAAAGAAAACGGTCCCTGCGAGCACGTCGGCGGTCTTGGCGCCGACGTCAAGACCCAGCTGGGACAGCAGAAACTGAACATAGGAATACGGCAGATCCGAGTCTCCCAACCGTCTCCTGATCTCCCAGTGCCAGTCGGTGCATGGACAATAGCCGATTCCATAGCGAAGTCCGAGGATAAACCAGGAAAAACCGGTAAGAAGCAACACGAAAAGATGAGCTCCGAGCAAAGGGCGCCGGATCCATCCCAAGAGGACAAACAGGATCAGACCAGTGTGGAAAACGAAGAAGAGGCCGTCCAGCCATTTCAATATCCAAACCGACGAGGTTGCCGACATCTTTGTTGATTGCCCGTAAGAGATTGGAGGTTACCGCCGTCAATCCAAATCCGGAAGCATTTCTTGGACCCGGAAAGGATTTCGATCTCTTTGCTTGGTAGGTTTATCCTCTCAAGCTTCGTAATTCGGTTCCGCTTCCCCGAGGCCGGCGGATGCGGATACGCTTCGCAACCCGACCTGCGTGCTGACCGGCCGGCGTCGGGCGGACATTCTGCAGCTCGTAGCCCGCTAAACACCGGAGACGAGGGAATAACCCGCGGACGGGAACACGTGCCCTCAGTCGTTATGACGCCGGGTTGAGAGAACCACGCCCAGGGGTGCTAAGATCTTGAAAAGAAATGCACCTGCCACCGGGGCTCTTCATATCGGGAACGGATCGGGGGGTGAAAGAGTCCTCTCTAGAGCCGGTGGCCGGTGGGTGCGGATCTCGGCAAGAAGAGACCGATTCTTGAGGGAGGTGGTGCGAAGGATGAGAGCTCTCCTAAAAGGACATATCGTCGTCGCCTGGTGTTCTCTTTGGATTCCCGGCCCGGCGTGGTGCCTACAGACCGAAGGCACGCAGATCCCGGAAGGAACCGTAGTGCACCGTGACCTGGACTACGTGGGTGACGGTCATCCCCGGCATATGCTGGACCTCTATGTTCCGCCGGGAGTTGAGACTCCGCCGTTGATTATTTGGATCCACGGTGGGGCTTGGTTGGCGGGCGACAAGGCGAATCCACGGCCGCTTCCCTACCTGAACAAGGGCTACGCCGTGGCAAGCATCAACTATCGGCTGAGTCGTCACGCCGTTTTTCCCGCCCAGATTGTGGACTGTAAGACGGCCGTGCGATGGCTGCGGGCCAACGCCGCTCGTTTCGGTTACGACGCGGAACGCTTCGCCGTCTGGGGGGAATCGGCCGGAGGGCACTTGGCGGCTCTTCTGGGCACAACGGGAGATACGTCGGTATTCGAGCCTCTGGACGGCTTCGAAGTGACCAGTCGAGTCCAGGCCGTGGTGGATTTTTTCGGCCCGACCGATTTGCTGCAGATGGACGACCGTCGTCTGCCGGACGGGATGGTGCATAACGCTCCCGATTCGCCCGAATCGAAGCTGGTGGGTGGGCCCTTGCAAGAGAACCGCGAGAAGGCCGAGTCGGCCAATCCCGTGCGGTACGTGAGTCCGGAGGACCCGCCGTTCTTGATTGTGCACGGCGATTCGGATCCGCTGGTACCGCATCATCAGAGTGAGTTACTGGCCGCCGCGCTTGAAGCCGCCGGCGTGCCGGTGACCTTTTACACGGTGAAGGGAGCCGGCCACGGCGGTTTTCGAGATCCCACGGTGGCGGCGCTGGTGGAGGAGTTTCTGGCCCGCTACCTGGGAACGCCGGCTGTGACCCGTTAGACCTCTCCCCGGGTGTTTGTTTCATCGCGGCAAACGGTCGGGGAAAGTTGGTGATTCGGGTAGGCTCCGGGCGACGCGCGGGAGCGGGGCGCCGGAAAGGAGGAGTCATGGGAGGTCCATCGTTTCCGATCCATGTCGGGTTGTCCCACCGGGTGCTTTGGCTTTACGGACTTCACGCGTTACTCTCGAATATCTGTTTCCTGGCGGGCTTTTACCTTTTGCCCCCGGGGAGCTTACGGGAGACGGCGATCACCTGGGCGGGTAGAGCGGCGGCGGCCGCGGAAGATTCTTGGGTTGAGTTGGGACGGACGCTGCTCTTCAACTTGGTTCTTGTCGCCGGACTGGGTGTGGCGGCCAATTTGCAACGGATCCGGGACTTTCCACTCGGCTATTGCATTCCCATTGTTCACGGAGTGTTGGGAGGATTGATAGCAGGCAGCAACTCCTTCGTGGCCTCCGACCTCACCCGCTATGACGCGTGGCGCGGGACGGCCCTCGGGCTTTCCATCGGCGGGGTGGAACTGTTTGCTTACGTGCTCATCATATCGGCGACCGTGCCTGTGGGGTTATACCAATACCGGAGCTGGACTGACTGGCACCCTACCAAGCTGAAGACGCTGAGGCAGGTGAGGCTGTCGGCGACCGAGTGGTATGCCGTGGCCTTCGGAGCCTTGCTGCTGCTGCTGGCCGCGTGGAGGGAAACCCGGATGGCGGCGAACTTGCCGGTCTAAGATGCGGCGGAGCACTCTTAGGAAGAGGGGAGGGAGTTGGCGTGGGTCTTTCGTCCCAAGGCTCTGTTCATGCTCGAAGAAGATGAAGAGCGCAAGTTTCTCTGCGTCTTCTTCGGGCGTCGGTGAGTGAAGGGAACGGCGCCCGAAGCCGCTTCGGTTGTTCATGCTCCTACGGTTGGGCTCGCAGACCACCGAGACTGTATTTCTTTGGACTGGTCGCCTATAGTGACGGCATGCTTTCATCCGGAACTTGGGGTGTGGAGTGGTTGCCCCTGGCGGCGCTGCTGCTTCCCTTCTTTTCCGGCTCTCATGGAGGGCCGGGGGAGTCGGTCGACTTGCCCGGTCTGCCGGAGCCTCTGACTTGGCTCGTGCCTCCCCTGGAATGGCGTGTCGAGGATGGGCGGCTGGCCGTCAAGGCGCCTGCCTGCACCGATCTTTTCAGGGACCCGACGGGGAAGGTCGTAATAGACAATTCTCCCCGCGCCATGTTTTCGCCTGAAGGCCCGTTTCTGCTCTCGGTTCGGGTTGAAGTCGATTTTCGAAGCGACTTCGACGCCGGGGTACTGATGGTGTACGCCGACGAGGGTGCCTGGGCGAAGCTTTGTTTCGAATACTCACCTCAAAAAGAGCCCACCGTCGTCACGGTTGTGAACGACGGACTTTCGGACGACTGCAATCACGAGGCGTTGCCTTCGAACCGGGTTTTCCTTCGTATTGCTCGTCTGGAGCAGAATGTGTACGCGTTCCACTATTCGCGGGACGGTCTACGATGGCGGCTCGCCCGCTACTTTCGCCTGAAGTCCACGGCTGTTCCCCGGGTGGGGTTTTCCGCCCAGTCCCCGACCGGGGTGGGTTGCATGGTTGAATTTTCTCAGATTCGTTACGAGCCTCGCCGTCTGGAAGACCTCCGCGGGGGTTCTTAACAGGAAGGTGCTGACTTGGCGGAACCGGTTAAAACCGAAGCCGCCGAAGCCTGCCGAATCGTATCTTCTCAGGCCGCACGGGTGCGGGAAACTGCGGCGGCGAGGTTTCGAGCTAGGTCAAGTTGAGTTCCCGGCGGATCAGGACGACCGCCGCGACGGCCAAGCAATAATCGAGATCCGCAGGATTCACGTGACCTTGTCGGTTTGCGCCCGTTCCGAATTCAGCTTCACTCCGAAACCTGAAGGAAGAGTCCGCCGAGCCGGCTAACCTTCGTCGCCCAGGCGTTCCCGCAGGCGGGCCACTTCCTTCTCAAGGCGCTTGATCGTCTTCACCAGTTGCGGGAACTCATGCATCAAGATGTAGTTCTTCTTCCAAAGCGCGCTGTCCATCTCGGGCGTTCCCGAGATGCGGGCTCCCTCCGGGACGTCCCGGGCGATGCCCGTCTGGGCGGTGGCGACGACGCGGTCTCCGATGCTCAAGTGCCCGGCGGCTCCGACCTGGCCGGCCAACATGACATGGTTGCCGACGCGGGTGCTTCCGGCCAAACCGACCTGGGCGGCCAGGACGTTGTGTTCGCCGACCCGGGATCCGTGGCCGATCTGGACCAGATTGTCAATTTTGGTCCCCCGGCCGATCCGGGTCTCACCCACCGTCGCCCGGTCGACACAGGCGTGGGCGCCCAGCTCCACGTCATCCTCGAGAACGACAATTCCGGCCTGGACGATCTTGTAGAAAGAACCGTCCTCTTGGGGGGCGAAACCGAATCCGTCGGCGCCCACGACGGCACCGTTCTGCAGGATCACCCGGTCGCCGAGGCGGCAGTACTCCCGGACGCAGGCGTCGGAGTGGGCTACGAAGTCGTCGCCGATTTCGGCGCACGGGTAAATCGTGACATTGGGATGGATGACGGCGCGCGCGCCGATGCGTACGTGGTCCCCGATGACCACGTTGGCTCCGATGCTGGGGTTCTCTCCGATGACCGCCGTGTCGGCGATCACGGCCGTGGGGTGAATGCCGGGAACCGGCCGGGGCGGCCGGTAGAACAGCTCGACGGCCTTGGCGAAGGCCAAATAAGGGTTCGAAGAAACCAGGGTCGGCCGGTCACAAGGTGGGGCGTCCTTACCCAGGATAACCGCAGCGGCACGGGTTGAGGAGAGCTGCGGATAGTACTTCGGGTTTGCGACAAACGTCAGTTCGGTCTCGACGGCTTCCTGGATGGGGGCGACTCCGGTGATCTCCAAGTCTTCCGGGCCGCGAAGCTC
>JAPXNP010000128.1:0-5640 GCA_033811955.1 Acidobacteriota bacterium | reverse complement strand
CGCCAAGCGCTCGCGGCTCTGCCCGAGCAATTGCCGTGCCTGGCGGTGGTCGAAGACGTCCCAGGCCTCGAAGCCTTGAAAAACATCTCCCAAAACTTGGTAGAGCTCCCGCACTTCCGGGTCGTCCAGTTGCCCCAAAATCCGTCGCAGTAAATCGGCCGCGTTTCCGTATTGTCCTCGGTTGAACAGCTCGGCGGCGGCGTGGACCTCGTACCAGGCCAAGCGATTCCACGGATTCTCCTGCCGGTAGAGGCGTTCCTTGCCGTCGAGAACGATGCCTAGTCCGTTCTTCGTTCGACCTGACGAATCCGGCGTGCCGATATAGGACACCTTGCAGGGAAAACGTGACGACGCCAGGACGACGGCGGCGCTCATTACCTTGGTACCGGCGGTATAGTCGACGATCTCGGGCCAGGGCCGGCGCGTGCGGCCCAGCTTCCGCAGAGCCCGAGGGATTTCCCGCAGCAAGGTCAGCACCGACTCGCCCAGGTCTTGTCCGTCGGGCGTGACCACGAACTCGTGGTCGGGGAGTTGCCCCGGATCCTCCAGCAGGGCCGGGAGGATTCTCTGCGAAACCATCCCCCGGGACTCGGGCGAGACGAAGAAAACCACCGCCCCCGGGTGAGTGTGACGGACGGAGAAGATCACCGGCGCCTCAGAACCACCTACACTGATGAGAAGCACATTCTCAGCAGGGACTTCCGACATGCTCTTCCCTTCCTGTGGCAATCGAAGCTCGAAGAGATTTCATCCCTCATTCGATGCTGCTTTCGCCTCTCAGGTACGACCGACGTCCTTACCTTCCGATAGGACCCGACCCCCTCGAGGGACCTCCCGCATCATGGTCAGGAATAACTCTCTGGAAACGGGGAGTAGGCGGGGCTGACCGCCTTGTCGGCCCGTAGGCTGGAGCCTGACGCGGTCACCCTCCCTCATGGCGTGTTCCGGAAAAAAAATGGCCAGAGGATGATACTCGCGACCGCAGCGGACAACCTTCAAGTGCAGCGGACTCGCCCAGCGATCTCCAAAACGCTCGTGCTTGGTACGGAAGCCAAGATGCTCGCCTCCTCTGAAACGTTGCTCCAACGGCAGCCCCAGCACGGGACGGTACAGGACCTGCGAGCGGCCGAGCGGACCGTCGTGATCGTTCTTGCCCCACTTGGAGGGGGTTTGGCCGAAAGCGCTTGAGCCGGTGCGATACGAGCGAAGCCAAAACTCGGCTCTCTTGAGTGCCTCCTTCCAGCCCTCGGGACCGACGGCCGGGGGACCGAGAGTCATCACTCTCGGCATCCGCCTGTTTTGCTCGGCTAAGCTCCGCAGCTTCTTCCCAAATGAGTCGAGAGAATCGAGGGCAATCCCGTCCAGCAAATCGCCGTGGAGCCAGAGGGATCCCATCCCTCTCCTGTTTCGACTCCCCAAGCCTCCGAGCAAGATCCATGCCTCGACAGCCGAACGGAAGCGTCGTTCAAGTCCGGGAGATACGGAACGCCGGAACCTGACTTGCAGCTGGAACCGGGACTGAGGTGTGCCGGGACTGATGAGACCTCGCCTTTGGTCGCTTCTATTCGGAATTGGCCGCAATGGGAAGAGAAGATAACTCAAAGGTTGGCCCATCTTGATCTGTAGGTCGTCGGTATTGACCGCCTTACTGGAAGCGATTGGCTGTCTCAAGCGAAAGGCCACCGAGCTGGCCGTCGGGCTGTCCTGATGGACTCCGCCGAATATCGTTCTTTCCTCCTGCGGTGTACCTCCCAACGCCCGGAACCACCACCGGACCTCACCCCGGATGGACGGCACGCGAATCTCAGCCTTTGTTTGATCGGCCCCGGACGTGAACGTCCAGGTAAGCAACTCTAGGTCATAGGTTTCCCATGTCATGGCAGCTTCTCCCCCAACTTTGTCGCCACCGCTTCCAGCGAGGACGCCAAGCCCGGCTTGCGCTTCTTCCAACTCTTCCACCGATCCAACCGGCTTTCTACAAGCTCCAGAATGAAGGCGCGTTGCGTAGTCTCATCTTTCTCCTCGAGACTACGGGCGAGGTGGGCAAAAGCCTCTTGATCCAGACTACGGATTTCCTCGCGAGCTCGCTCGAGCGGACTCATGCGGCTAAGCCGCTCCCCTTGCGCTCTTTTCCGCTCCTCTGCCTCACGCGCCGCGCGAAACCTGCTACGGATCTCCTCGGCGAATTGGTCCCCGGCTGCTTCATCCACCTCGAACCAGCCGTATCCCGCTGCCGTCTTGGCACCAAGACCATGATCCTGAAGGGCCTGAACGAGCCAACCTCGCGCAGTCTTCGCCGGGTTGAAGTCCTCTGCGACAGACAACCACTCCCGGGCAGTCTTGCAGCGTTCGACGGTGGACACCGGGCGAACTACGAAGAAGAATTCGGCACCCGCCTCCACGGTCGGGAAGACGTTGGGCACCGGCAGTTCCACGTCGAGGGCCTGCTCCAATTTCCCACTGTAGTAGTCCCTGTGGTGGCAATTGACGATGTCCAGGGCCAAGGGTGCCGCCTGCAAAGGGAACGCGGGCAAGAAGGCGACCAACCCCGCGAATGAGGCCTTATGGACCCGAGAGGGAATCTGGGCCTCCTGTAAGAGTTCCTGATCGAGGTCAGCTTGCCCCCATCCGAAGACGGCGAATACCTCCGGCCAAGCTGCGTCGCCTCTCTTTGCGGCTTCGACCGCCCAGCTTCGCGTGACGCCTTTAACCGCCGAGCCCGGGATGTACGGGATTCCGAAGTTTCGGTCCAAGGCCAACCCCGCGTTCTCCAGAACCGACGCCGCCTGATTGACAATCAGCCTCGCTCCGAGACGAGCCACCACCAACTCCGCTTGAGGATCTGCGGCTAGTTGTTGCAGCCAGCTCTTCCTCGAGCTGAACGCTAGAGCGGGCTGACTCCGACGGACCGCGGCCTCGAGATACGATGTTCGGGCTCTCTGCTCGAGCTCCTTATTCTCTTCGCGGCCTTCCTTCCAAATGGCGCAGTACCGCTGCAGGATCAGCGAGGGATTCTCCGCCCCCTGCACAAAATCCGCCGAGTGGGGAGGACAGCCGGGTCGAAGGGCATCCTTGACGCTTTGGCTTACAGCTATTCTCATGATGCTCTGCTCCTACTTTTGCGCCTGGCGCGAGTCTCCCTGCCCGGCTTTAACGAACCGCCGGAGGTAATTCAGGAAGAAAAGGGTCTCCTCTGTGCAGCTCAGCAGCGCGTAGCTATCCATTCGGACCAGCTCCTCCAACAGGTTCTGTAACGTTCGCCGGTTTGTCGGCACAAGCGCCACGTCGGGATCGGCGAGGTGTTGAGCGATCGCGTCGCCCAGTGCGCGATAGCCGGCTCCCTTTGGGGTAGCCGCATTACTCGCGGCAAAGGCGAGTGCTGAAAGCAGTCCGTTGTTGATCACCAGGGCGGGAAAGCCGCTCAATGCATCACCCCCTTCCTGTCCCCGGAAAGCGGCTTCTCCAGCTCTTCGAAACGCGTTTCGAGCTCGAATCTGGTCCAGGTTGTTCATCACTCACCCTCCTTGGTTCCTGCAACAGCCGCCTGCAGGTGTACTGAGCAGAAACCGAGGCCAACGGTTTCGTCAGCTCCGATTTGCAGAACCTTGCCCACTTCCGACAGCTTCTTCTCGACCACCTCGAGAACATCCTCTTTGTTCCGCTGGGCCAGCACGGCGTACAGGAGGGTCTCCGAGGGAACGTTTTCCTGGTTGAAAAGCGCCCCTTGTGCCACCACTCCGGTGTTGTCGTCGATCCGAATCCGTTGCTGGACCTCGCAGGCGGTAGCACAAAAGTACGAAAACATGCCGTCGGAGACGAAGACCAGACGTTCGGCTCCTTGGTCGACCAACGGCTCTCCCGGCATGACCCCGTGGAGCAGATCCTTGAGGCTTTCGGGCAAGGGCTGCGCCTTGAAGCGGTAATCTTCCAGAACTACGGAATCGCCCACCGTGACAGCCCGCCCCGCCAAAACCTGATCTTCAGAAACCTCGGGCAAATCGAGTGCGGGCAGACCCCGATCCCTCCGGTATCGCCTTACAGCCAGAGGACACGTCAACCAGGCAAAACTACCCCTGGCCGCGCGGACGGGGAACGCCAAAGTTCGCGCTTCCCCCACCAGGAGATGACCCGCGACAAGGTCGGATCCGGCTCCCGGCTCGTTACCGAACAGAAGCCACTGGGTCTTGTCGTCCCCGTTCCACAGGTCCCGGAGGACGCCCTTGAGGCTCGACCCGGGAATGATCGGAATCTGGGTGTGTCGCTCCCGCTGGACGGGTAGGTCGACAACGCCCACCGAAGCGCCCGCACCGACGTGCAGCGGCGTGCGGGTCAGTAAACTGAGAATTGCTGTCTGCATAAGTCCGTAACCTCCTTAACCAAAAAGTGTTCTCATCTCTCGATCGGCGCCCTTCCCCCCGGGCCGGTGACGGCTCCACCAAGTGCGAAGAAAGACTGTCACTGGTTTACCCTCCAAACCGCACTCTGGATCATTCCGTTCCTCCCGAGCCCCAAAAAGGCTCCAACCAATCCCAGGTGCCGCAGAATCCCCAACCGAACCCCTTCTCTCCCAGGCGATCGGAATGGCAACGTCCGTGGAGAGCTTCCGCCAAGATCCGAGCGTCCGCTTCGCTGTCGGCTTCGAAGTAGTAGACCGACCCGGCGGGAACCGCCAGCTGAGTCGACCGCGGCGTCCCCGCCCCGGAACCGTTTCCCGCCCTTCCCTCCGCAGCGGTTCCTCCGAGGACTTCCCAACCCGAAAACGCAAGAGGCTTCCCGGCACAAACCGCAACCAAACGAGCGCCGATCTCGGGAGCGGTCTTCATTCTTTCCCGCCACGCCAGGCGTGTCTCTCCGGGGTTTCGTTCAAGATTTCGCTTGAGCTTCACCTTGCCGTCCGCCCGATCCACCCACCCCGGTCGCCAGCCCCCCTCGAAGACGGCCGGCGACGAAAGCACCCATTTGACACGGTTTCCCCGGATCACCGGTTCCGGCACAGGAACATCGGGCATTTGCTTGGTACGGCAAGCCCGGCCCTCGCCGCCCACCGTTAGTGCCCCTCCCGCAGCGAGGCGGTTCAACGCATCCTTCGCCTCTTCGTCGGACGCATTACACTCCAGCGCCACCCAAATGCCGGCGCCTTGTTTCAAGCGGAGGTGCTCGGCTACGTAGAAAGCGCTCTTGACCACCGTTCGGGTTTCGGCGTTGATCTGAATGCCGTAACGGTGTTCGACCGTCCAAGGCTCGGAAAAATCAGGTGGCGTCAGCTCCTCGGAGCCGGGCCACCCCAGGTACGTTTGCAGGAAGTCGCCGTCGACCCACGAGGGGAGTTTCTCTTTTGTGGCCGGAATGTAGGCTCCCACGGGGTGCAACCACGGCGCCGGAAAGTTCGTGATTCCTAGCCCCTGTTGCAAAGGCCGAAGCAGTATCCCAGCCGGGCTTTCCTTATCGGATTTCTTCGCCGGCGCTAAATCCGCGGGAACCGGGAAGTACGGCCGGCCCTCCCACCAGGGAAGGCCGCCCTGGAGGCGCACGTGGTCGAAGCGCGTGTCGCCCACGGTGGACGTAACCTCCCGGTCTTTGCGGACCCGCCGAACCATGACCGCTTTCCGTCGCGGCAGACTTCCATCGTCGGTCAACAAT
>JAPXNP010000127.1:0-5671 GCA_033811955.1 Acidobacteriota bacterium | reverse complement strand
GTTTGGGACAGGTTGTAGCGGTCACATTGAACACCTACGAACGCCCGCTCCGGTCTCCCGTAGAAAACCTGCGTCCGTCCCGGGACATCTGTGAAACCTGCCATTGGCCGGAGCGGTTCAGCGGGGACCGAGTGCGAATCATTACGCGGTACGCCGAAGACGAAGAGAATACTCCCCTGTATACCGTTCTGGTCATGCACATCGGAGGGGGCCGTCGCGAGGAAGGCATCCATAGTTGGCACATCCGCAAGGGTCGAACCACTTACTACATTCCCGCTGATGCGCGCCGTCAGAACATCCCTTGGGTCCAGGTGACCGAGGGCGACCACACCGTAGAGTTCGTTGCTTCCGACTTCGAGCCGGGCCCGGAGGATTCTGCCGCGAAGCGGGAGATGGATTGTATCGATTGCCACAACCGACCGACTCACGTATTCCATTTACCCGGCGACGCCATGGATGAAGCGATCCGCTTCGGCCTTATCGATCGCACCATCCCGTACATCAAGAAGGTCGGTACCGGAATTTTGCAGGAAGTGGGCGACGTCCCGGGTGACGTTTCCGAGGTTACGGCACGACTGAAAGAGTATTACGAACTGAACTACCCTGAGTTATGGAGGCAACGCGGAGAGGAACTCAACAACTCCTTTGCGGCCATTGCACAAATCTACCGCCGGAACGTTTTCCCTGAGATGAGCCTGACCTGGGGGTACCACCCGAACAACATCGGACACCAGGATTTTCCCGGATGTTTTCGCTGCCACGACGGCGAGCACTCGAGCGCCGACGACCGCGTCATCACCCAGGACTGCGATCTGTGCCACACCATCCTGGCCATGGAAGAAGAGTCGCCCTCGGTACTCCAGGAGCTGGGGCTCGAGTAGGGGTTGACGACCGTCCGGGGACGTCCCTCGCCGGGAGAGGCGGGACTCATCATTCCCCCGAATCTTCGGCCGGCTCGGTACTTGGTTCCGACAGCGACTCCTCCTTCAACTTCCGAAACCATTCGGGATGGTGCCGCTGTGCTTGCCGTCGACCTATCTTTCCGGTGAGCCAGACCCAGCTGACGGGGTAGACCTCCGGATGGGCCGACACAAAGAAGAAATGCCAGACAACAACAGCAAGGGCGGCGAGCCATGCCTCCTAGTAGTGGAGAAGCTCCGCCGCGGTCACGGTCCAGCCGGGCAGAAAGCTCAAGGCTTTCGCGGGAAACCACAAGACGAAACGCCGGCCGCCATAACCACCGTACCCCACACAAGCGTCCAGTATTCGGCTTTTTGCGTGTAATCATATGGGCCGAAATGCGGGTGCCGCCGCCTGATCCCAAGATGGAATCTTAGGGTGGTGAAAAGATCGGTTACATCTCTCAAGCGAGGCATCAGCGCCGAAAATTCGCGGCGCCCCCGCCGGTTCGCGACGACATAGAATATGCGCCGGGTTCCTACGCCCACAAGAATGACGGCAGCAACCCGGCGGACCGTCGAACGAACGCACTCACTCATACCCGTCCAGCGGAGCGGCTCCACCCAAGAGGCTTCAGGAAAGCGCAAGGCGAAACCGGTAATAACTAGGACGATAAACGAAACAGCCAAGAACTGGTGCTGCGTCAACTGTTGCCAGTCAAGTCTTGTCACCGGGCCCTCCGCTTCTTCCCGTCGTCGCCGCAGCCGGACTCAATACCGGAAGATCGTCAGATTGTGAAGCAGCATTCCCCCGATGATGCCGGGAATGACTAAGCGGTAAAACAACTTTATGAATGTTGACACCGGATGTTCGGCTTCAGAGGTCGCCTTGTGGGTGTAGCTCAGCGCAAGATTCGCGCCGGTGTCAGGATGAAAGCCGGCACGTCTCCATTACGTTCTGCCGCTTGACCGTGAAGTTCGGATTCCGAGAGGGGGTACCCAATGAGCCGTGTGGCAGCTCACGGAAGTAGTCGCGTTGAGTCCTTCCCAGCGTTGAGCCCATCCAGGGTAGCTGTGCCCATAGGTGTCGACCACATATGAGGCCATCCTGTACTTGGACGTCAAACGAGAATCACTGTGGCACGAGCCGCAGGCCTCCTCGGCCCGACGTCCGGCAAAGGTACTCGCGTCAGGACTACTCGCAGAAAGGATCAGACGCTCTGCGTGACAGGTGTTGCAGGTCGGACTCCCGGATATCCCCACTTGGGAGGGATCGTCCGTGGATGGAGGAATCGTATTGCTGACGAATATCCTCGTGACTTCCCGCATGTTCGGCTCACTCTTAGACGATTGATGGGGGACTCCGGGTCCAGGGGACCCCGGACCTCGTGGACTCCGTGACAATCACGGCAGACCGCTACGGTTCCGACTCCCCGCTGAAGCTCCTTGCCATGGACCGACTGGGCGTACCCCGCCACAACCGCCGGCAGACGCACCAGATCGTCGGTAAGGAGCCCAGCCTCGCCGTGACATTAGGCGCACTTCTGGAACAAATTGCGACGATGCCGCAAGGAGATTTCCGATTCCGGAGGCAGGATGTCGTGAGCCCGTTACAGGAAGCACAGCCCGGAGCCCGCGTATTCGCCCGCGAACGAGCCTAAGGATGCAGACTGACCTCGTACAACTCCAAGGTATCTGAATGGCGCCGCCCGCAATCCACCTCGGGAAGATCGGGATCATCCCCGTAAATAAGAGCTTCCCGACAAGATGAGAATCCACCCCGCCGCAATCCGGTTCTTTGCCTGTTCGCGGGATGTGTGAGCGTTTTCACCCACTCCTCCGGCTTTCCCGGGAAGCCGTCCCTAGAGGCTTACTGCTTCGGCGTATTTCGAGGTGGGAAGTGTGACTCTCCGCTCCACTCCGACCACTGCGGCTCAGAAAGGCTGGGTCCCGGGGAACTCCTTGCTCTTCACAGTTCCCGGTAGCGACTGAGCCGAAGGTTCTTGAGCTGGCGCTTCAAATCTGGCAAGATCTCCCGAGGAGGAAGTTTAGAATGGATAAAACTAAGAGCATTGATCTGTTAAACCGCGCAGTTGCCGACGAGCTGTCGGCTGTTCACCAGTACATGTATTTTCATTTCCACTTAGACGACCTCGGATACGGACCTTTGGCGCAGTTGATGAAGCGCATAGCCATCCAAGAGATGGGACACGTTGAACGGCTGGCCGAGCGGATTCTCTTCCTGGGGGGAGAGGTCCGCATGGAACTGGCAGACCCCGTTAAACCTATCACCGAAGTCACGGCCATGCTCGAATGCGCCCGGGCGATGGAGGCGACGAGCGCTGAGGAGTATAACCGATGGGCCTTAGAATGCGGCCGGAACGAGGATTCGGCGTCGCGGCAGCTCTTTGAGGGCCTGGTACGCGACGAGGAAGGTCATTATGACCTCTTTGACCGCGAGGTAGAGAACATCAAGAAGTTCGGCGAGAGTTACCTGGCACTTCAGTCTTTCTCGGAAAGCGGGGAGTGAACCTCACAGGTAGCTCTCACGTGTCCGCACCCGGTTGAAGAAAACTCGGGTCTAACGCAGTCGGGAAGGCCGGCGGCGCGATCGGCGCAACCTCAGAGGTGTCATATGCTTCGAGGCACCGCCGGCTTTCCAAGCTTGCTTCCCCCAGGATTCCGGTTTCGGGGCTTTTCGCCGACAAGCCGCCACTCCCAATTCTATCCGATCGGCATACGGTCGCGTTCCACACAACAGCGGATCGTGGACATCTTTTACACGCACCGACTCTTTAGTAGGCGGCCCAGAGTAAGTTTGCATCCCGGCGAACCCATTTCCGACGGTGAGCAACCTGCTCAAAACCGATCTTAGAGCCGCATGCTCTCCGAACCTTCCGGGGCCCGGTTTCCTTCCAGCTCCACTTCAACTGTCTGGATTTCACCCTTTCGCCATATCTCCAGCGCGATGCGACCCTGATTAAGCCGTCTCAAGTCCTCCGGTGACTGCGCGGGACGTCCGTCAATCCTCAGAATCACATCACCCGCCTGCAGACCCGCCTTCGCGGCCGGGCTGTCTTCCGACACCTCCAGCACGAGGAGTCCGGTCTCCTCGTGGACTCCAAGATACTCGGCCATTTGCTTGGTCAGAGGAGCCACCAGGAGCCCCAGACGCGGCCGGTCCTCTTGTCGCCCTTCTCTCCACTGCGGAAACCATTCCGGACCCGGGACAGCCGGAGGCCACGGCCCCGGACTGAACTCGGGAAGCCCAAACCACCGCCGACCTTCTCCGAAAGTCGGACCACGTCCTGACCCCGGCCGCTCGCCGATACGAACAGTCACATTGTGCCGAGAGCCGTCGCGCCAAATCGCCATCGAAACTTCCCGCCCCACGGGGGTGTCGGCCACCCAACGACGGAACTCCTGGGCGCTGAAGACGTCTCGACCGGCGTACTCGAGGATGATATCTCCCTTCTTCAGTCCCGCTGTATCGGCGGGAGACCCCGGCTCTACGTCTTCCACGACCACACCTCGTTCAGCCTCCAATCCCCTGGCTTTGACATCCTCGGTCGTCACGTCTCGGATGTAAACGCCAAGATAGGCGGGCGAGAAACCCTGCAGAACAAACTCCCGTATTTCAGAAGATCGCTCCGGCTGAGGAGATCCCACTACTCCTCCCAACACGGCCAGCAGAAAGGGCAACCACATCTTCGCTTCAACCTCCTTCCTGGAATCCGGCTGCAGGACCCGCCAGTACCGGCGGTCAGCGGACCGCCGGAGGGGTCTCTTTAGCAGCCACACAAATTACACGCGAACTCTTTGGGCTTGTTCCCTCCTCGAGATTCACCATAGGCTCGTCAGTTCGGCGAGCGTCTGCTATTCTGAGAGCGTCTCACACGGGCTGGTGCGCAACTTTCACGCCGGGAGGCAATCCAAATACATTGAGCGAGCAGGCGCGATCGAGAAAAGAAAGAAAGGACCGGAGACGGTCCGACGGAGCTCCCAGGAAAGAAGAGATCCGAGACCTCGTAAAGGGTGCCCGTCGGGGGAGCGTCGACGATTTTCGCCGCTTGTACGAGGTTTACGGGCGGAAGATATTGAATTATCTGTATCGCATGACCGGCTCGCGAGAGGAAGCTGAGGATTTGGCACAGGACACCTTTATCCTGGCATACACAAAACTGGATACTCTAAAGGATCCGGACCGCTTTCAGAGTTGGCTGTACAGAATCGCTCAGAACAATGTGTATCAACGATACCGCGGACGAAAGCCGGTAACGGAGTCGATCGATCAGGCGGACGAAGACAGCTTGTCCGAATTGCAGAAACTGGTAAGTCCGGAGCACGGACCTGAAGAACAAGTACTTTCTGAGGAACTGGAACAGGTGATCCAAGAGGCCATTCGCGAGCTGCCGGAGAAGTATCGGACAGTGTTTGTCCTCTCGGCGATTCAACGTTTGAGCTACGCGGAGATCGCCGAGATATTGCGGCGCTCATTACCTGCGGTTAAGTCTGATATCCATCGCGCGAGGGTCGCGGTGCGGGATAAAGTGAAACGGTACCTGGGGGTGACCGATGAAATGCCGAAAGTGCACTGAGTCTTTGACAGCTTTGATCGACGGCGAACTGACCGCCCAGGAGGAGGATGCGGTGCGAGGCCACCTCGCAGATTGTTCCTCATGCCGGGAGGAATACGAAACTCTCTTGGAAACGACACAGTACGTGGAAATCCTTCCGGAACTGATTCCCCGAACCACTCTCTGGGCCGGTAT
>JAPXNP010000126.1:0-5686 GCA_033811955.1 Acidobacteriota bacterium | reverse complement strand
ATGCATGCCACCCCGAAGATCTAGACCGAGGTTCAGCTGGTAACGGTACAGCATCACCAGGCTCAAGACCGTTACCAAAGCGATAAATAGCAATTTGTACTTGAGTCTGCGATTCATTGCCGTCTTGTTTCCGGAAACCCGGGTTACTTATCGAACTATTTGGTCTTTTCCCCGCCAGAACCGGGCGAGGACTGCAGGGAGGCGATAGCCGACTTGGCTACCTCGATCCTCACTTGGTCGGCGATCCGGAGGATCACCGAATGATCTCGCACGCTGACCACCGTTCCGTAAATTCCTCCGCTCGTAATCACCCGATCCCCATTCTTCAGTGCGGCCAGCATCGTTTCGTGAGCTTTCTGGCGTCGCCTCATAGGCCGATAGATCAGCAGATAGAAGATACCTACAATCAGGAGGATGGGCAAAAGGCTGGCGAATAGGTTCGGACTCGCAGCTCCCCCCTGTTGGGCCAACACCAGAAAGGCTTCCATCTCAACTCCCAAGAAAACGGAATGTGGAGTATAGCAAATTCTTTGTCAACGCAAACCTCGCAAACAGGACTTGCGCCGCGATGCAACCGCTCCTTTGCGGTGGATGCCGAAGTTGCCATGTTCCCACCGACTTACCGTCCCGGTCAAACAGGTCCGGTCCCTCTCATGAGTCGCAGGAGTTTGCGTGAATCCGACGAAGTTCGTGGATGAAAGGCGATCTCGGAGATTGAGCGGTAGGTAGTTTGTGCAGCACGCCGGGCGGCGGAGCACCATCATCGGGCGACGGAGCAGGGTACTCGGGAAGAACGGCTCCCCCCGCCGGAGCGGGTTCAGACCAGTCCGCTCTCCTGGTATGCCTCTTCGAGCCTCCGCCTCATTCCCGCCAAACTCCCGTCCCGGATGGAAGTTCCGATGCAGTCCATCAGTTCCTTGTAGAAATATAAGTTATGGTAGGTATTGAAAATAAGCGCTGACAGCTCCCCGGCGACAAACAGATGTCGCAAGTAAGCCCGGCTGTAACGTTGGCATACCTTGCAACCACACGCCTCATCAATCGGGTTCGGATCGCAGCGATAGCAGGCGTTTTTGATC
Organism: Acidobacteriota bacterium; assembly: GCA_033811955.1. Classification (GTDB taxonomy): domain Bacteria; phylum Acidobacteriota; class UBA6911; order RPQK01; family JAPXNP01; genus JAPXNP01. The sequence continues at coordinate 4,607 of JAPXNP010000126.1, read as the reverse complement.
CTGATCGGTCCCCGCCAGGTGAACAGCGTGCCGTTTCGTGCATTCCTGGTGGGCAACACACAGTCAAACATGTCAAAACCCAAACCCACAGCCCGTACCAGGTCCACAGGAGTCCCGACACCCATAAGGTAACGAGGCAAATGGGCCGGTAACCGGTCTCTCATTTCTTCAAGGATGTCGAACATCAGCGGTTTGGGTTCACCGACGGAAAACCCTCCCACAGCGATGCCGTCGAACTCCAACGGAAGCAGCTTCTCCAGGCTCTCCAGGCGTAGATCGACGAACGTGCTTCCTTGCACGATCCCGAACAAAGCCTGTTTCCCCTGCGGAACGACCTTACGACAACGCTCCGCCCATCTCATCGACCGACGCATGGAATCGGCCGCTTCGGTCACCGTAACCGGGTACGGCGTACAGTCGTCAAACGCCATCGCGATGTCGGAGCCGAGGATGCCCTGGACCTCCATCGAACGCTCCGGGGTGAAGAAATGACGACTCCCGTCCAAGTGGGAACGGAACTGGACGCCCTCCTCCTCAATCCTCGCCAATTCACGGTGACTGAAAACCTGGTAGCCGCCGCTGTCGCTAAGTATGGTTTTCGGCCACGAGATGAAGCGATGCAAACCCCCGCTTTCCGCAATCACGGCCGTCCCCGGCCGGAGATAAAGGTGATAGGTGTTCGCTAAGATCAAACGGTAGTCCAACTCCTCCAGAAACTCATGGGGGGTTGCCTTTACCGATCCGGCGGTTCCCACAGGCATGAACAAGGGTGTCTTCACGACCCCTCGGCTGGTTTCCAGGACACCCAGGCGGCCCCCCGAAGTCGGATCAGAGCACTCTAACCGAAAAGAAAACATGGAATGCCGGCGACAATTGCGTGCGACTCATATCTCAAGGAGGTAAAGACGGCCACTGTCGACCACGTACAAGCGCCGCCAGTCCGGCGAGAAGGTCAACCCCACCAGCATCGGTCCGGCTATCCAGTATTCCGGCTCCTCCTTCCCCTCGAGGCGAAAAATGCCTTTCCACCCGCGGTATGATGCCGCCACGCAGAGACGCCCCTCACTGTCGAACGCCAATCCCTGAGGCCGACCGAACCCACGGAAGAAAACCTCCACGTTACCGTCGGGATCCACCCGCCAAACGGCGTCTTGCGAGGCCAGCGTGGGACCTGTGACATAAAGGACGTCCCCCGGACCGACCGCCAGGTGGTACGCCGAGATACTCGGTTCCAGCTCGCACAGAACTTCCGCCGTGCGATCCGGCGCCACCCGGTAGATCCTACCACTGCGGTCACCCACCAGCAGTCGGCCCTCCGAATCGAAGGCCAGCCCGGTGGCTATACCTAAGCCCTCAACGAACTTCTCGACCTGCCTGTCGAAGGTGGACCGGTAGACCACCCCCAAATGCCGGCTGGAAACATAAATCATGCCGTCCGGCCCAATAGCCAGACCGCTCGGATTGACAATGTCTCCTAAAAAAGGCTGTTTGCTACCGCTGGGAGAGACGACAAACACTCCAAACGGCACCTCTTCTCCCCGCGATCCACTCAGCGTGACATACACGTTGCCGAAGTCATCCACCACAGGGTTGCCGACGGGGTGGAGCTCCTCGGAGAAGACCCGCCCGATTCCGACGGTACCTATCGCCTCTTGACCGTCCTGCTTCACCAAAACATCGCCGGACGAAGTTTCGGGTACACGTACCAAGAAAGATCGGTGGGCCGCTCCCACTATTTCGGCGGGCATAGCACCCACCTTGACCTCTGTCCGTGTGGGATCCAATTCCTCGTCCACTGTCACTCGCACAAGCCCCCCGGGTAGAGCCACCGCCGGATCAATGGAGGTTACCTTCATGTATGCCAACTATAGCACGCAGTCCGCCTCACCGGTCCGTCCGACCTCGCCCTTTGCAGGAGAGACATCGCTTCGTCCCTGTCAACGAGCGCAAAGACGGTGGGTTCTGTGGAACCGGCTCGTTCCACGGCGCTGTATTGCAGTAACATAATTACGGGGCGCCGAGGGCCTCCCGAGAGAGAGGCAGTAGCCGAGGTCGCCCCAACCGGGAGACGGAACGCCGCCCGCTGAGTGAGGACCAGTGCATGCCCGATCGTAAGAACGTGTCGGTTCGTGACGAACGTGCCTTGCCACCTACGATGGATCCGAAGGGTGCTGAGACGTCGTCGGGCGACAAGTCTTCAAAGGCTCATTCCGGGACGGTAGTCGGCGGAGGACCCTCCCTCTACGAAGACACGATCAAGGACCGCCGAACGCCCCGCTATATGGGGTTGGTGTGGATCGTGTTGGCAGCTTGCGTTGTGGGAGCCCTGTTAACGGTCTTTTTGGGTTCTCCCCAGCCTTCCTCGCTGGATCAGGTGAAGAGGGCTGCACCGCAGAAAGCCGAGGACACTTCTTTGACGGAGAAGCTCCTAGCCGAAATCCGATCTCAACAAGAGCAAGAAGTGGGACACAATCAGGGTTCGGCCGCCGAAGCGAATCCTTCCACAACCGGAGGCGACTCTGAGGCGGGTTCATCGCCTCGATCGTATGTCACCGCCGACCGAATGGACGCGACCTCCACACGCTCCACCGATCTGGGAGCGAAACCGGAAGGCGCCGCTTCCCCAGGTGATGTGAAAGCGGAGGTGCCGGCCGTAGCGATGAGGTCTCGGCTCGAACAGAGTCGCACCGGCGCTGGAGAAGCGACAGCAAGCACACGTTCGTCCGCCGACACAGCCGGTGAGACGCGCGATCAAGCACTCCCATCCGTTTCCCCCACCAAGGTTCCAAATGAATCCCGGGTGAACGAGATACCGCCTGCAGCAGCGGCGACAGGAACTTCGGGTTTCGCCTCCGACGATCGGAGGCAAGCCGTCGGACAGCCTCAAGACACCCGGGAGACGGAGTCGCCGACGACATCTCAACCTCCACCGAAGTTGGCCAAGGCGTTGGAACTTCTCACGCAGCACTCTTCGGTGGCCCATGAGCTCATCTCCGGAAAGATTGCAACTCTTCGGGTGGAGGATCAGCGCATCGTCCATGAAACACCCGAGGAAGTCTGGGTCGACCTAATCGCGCGTTGGACGACTTCGGGGACGGAAGTGCACCTCATTTGGGCCGTCAATCTCGCCCAGGGATCGGTCCGGCCACTCAGTTTCGAGGCGAAGCAACTCGAACAGAACGACCTGAATTCATAGCTCAGCGCAGGTACTTGGAGGCAGTCGGGGACCGTACGGGACCGTCGACAAATCGGCTTCGTCCACTCCGCAAGATTCGCTTCCCCCACCGGTCGGGAATACCCCGGGATTTCCAGGTGGCGCGTTCGAATCCTGCTTCCGGCTTTGTCCCTCCGGAGAGACCGTGCACGGCACTCAGTACGCTGAGTTTCGGGGCCGGTCTTATCAACCTGTGACCTACACATCCGAACTTGCGTGTCGGCGCGGAATGATGCTTATTGCGAGTGATCCTGGTCACATGCGTTCCGGTTGCCGGCCCCCTATTCTCGACTGGGCCTGATCGATGATAAAGACGCAGGCAGGCACAGCGATTCGCAAGGTGAGTTTGGTTACACGGCGCTGGGAACTGCGCGCACGTCGCGAACAGACGGCACGGTTAAGCCCTGCATATCCTCCCCGAACGCCGGCGGAGGCATCATGCCCGACCGGTGGAACGAGGGGACGAATTCCCGTCCCGCCGAGCTTGGCCGATCACCCTTGGTCTACGACCATCACGCTGCCGCTGGAGAGCGAAGCGGTCAAGCAACTCCAGAGGTTCGCTTCCGTACCGATCAATCACACCAACTTGGCCGCCCAGCTTGTCTGGGAAGACTCGGTCCTCCACATCAGGCTGACTCTCGAGCCTCCCCGCCGTCGGCTGATCGACGCAACGCAGGTGGCGGAAATTCTCGGGGTATCCCGAAGCAGCGTCTACCGCTTGGCGGCCAGACGTGAGCTGCCGGCCTATCACCTTGGTCGCCTGCTGCGTTTCGATGCCGCGGAAGTGCTGCGCTACCTTGCCTCGGTCCATGATTTCCCGGGAGGTGAGTGATGTATCTAGATTACTGGGGACTCCGACGGAGCCCTTTCGACAACGTGCCCGACCCACAAATGTTCTTCGTCCGGCGGGGAACCGCCGAAAACGCCGTCGACGAGCTCCTTTTCGCCGTAACCGAAGGTAACGAATGTCTCGCGGTCGTCGTGGGAGACGTAGGGCTCGGCAAGACCATGACCCTTCGCATGGTGCTCAACGAGTTGGACTCGGAGCGATACCGCATAGCTTACCTGACCAATCCGGACCTGACGTTTCTCCAATTGCTGCGCGAAGTCGTCGGGCAATTGCTTGGGCAGCCATGCCAGGTTCGGGCCAAAGACGTCCTGTTGGAGGAATTCAACCGGCTGCTGTTTGAGAGTGCCGACGAGGGCCGCCGGGTGGTCATCTTCATCGACGAAGCCAACGCCCTTCGCTCTCCTTCCCTCGAGGGTCTGCGCTTGCTCACAAATTTCCAGGAGGACGACCGAAACCTGTTAACCATAATCTTGGCCGGGCAGCCGAAGCTGGCGCGAATCTTGCGTGATTCGCGGCGTTCCAACCTCCTGCAAAGAGTCGGAG
>JAPXNP010000125.1:0-5708 GCA_033811955.1 Acidobacteriota bacterium | reverse complement strand
CGCTCGTCAACGCCCTCGGTGATCAGCCAACGATCCGTCGCACCGACTGGGAGACGTTCCTACTGCTACTCAGCCCTTTCGCTCCGCATCTGGCGGAAGAACTCTGGTCACGTCTCGGTCACGGTAAGTGCATCAGCAATCATCCTTGGCCGCAGTTTGATCCCGAGCTGGCAGTCGATCCGGAAGTGGAAATTCCTATTCAGGTCGACGGTAAGGTCCGCGGTCGTGTACGGGTCCCCGCCGATATCAGTGATGACGAACTGCGCGGGGCCGCTTCTCGAGAGGCGGCTCGCTATCTGGAAGGCAAGCAGATTCGTAAGGTGATCATCGTCCGCAAGGGAGAGAGAAATCTGATTAGCTTCGTAACAACTTGACGGTTGGATTGATCCGCCGCAAGAGAGCTTCTGCTTCGGAGGTAAGAAGCATGTCTCGATCTTTTGGTTGGCGCCCTTGGGTATATGGATTTCTCGTGATCTTGGCTTTGTCGGCCGGCATTTGGTGGCTCCTTTCTTATTGGGAGACGCGACAGGCGGATTTGCAACAAGAGCTGGAGACGCTGCGGCTTGATCTGCGCAGAGAAAGCGTCGAACGCCATCGTACGGAGGAGCAAGTCCAACGGATTCAAGATCTATATGGGTGGATCGATTCCCAACTGACCGAGCAGGGTGAGGGTTTTTCGCAAGTCCTGCGGCAAAGTTTGCAACGGCGAGATACAGCGCTCCAGGAGATTCGCAATCTACTGACCGAGATGGACGCTCACTTGCAAGAACTCGCTCAAAGAGTGTCCACCATGGACGCGGCCCGGATCGACTTTGAAACTCAAGTGGCGGCGGCGCTGGACGCCTTGGGTCGAAATGTGGAAACTCAGCACCAAGCCTTGGTCGAACTTGAGTCGTCGGTTGACCGCCTGGTGGGCCAGCTTGCCAGCCAAACGGACCAGACCACGCGTGGGCTGGCCAACCTCCGCAAGGAGTGGGATACTCAGCTAAAGCAGGTGTCATCAGAGCTGGAGAAAATCGCCCGAGCGTCTGCGGCTAATCAGTCTTGGGCCCAAGCGGAAGTCCAGCGGATCGATCGGCGAATGGACGACCTGAACCATCGTCTCCGACAGCTAGAGGCTCAGAGGAACAGTCAATGACTGCAGGTGATACGGCATCGGTTTTCGGAGTCGCCGCTCAACGACGTCCGTTTCCCCTTGGTTAAAGTTCCCAGGCCACCCGGCCGATACGGCAACTGATGGCCGGAACGCAAAACTGGATTAGTGTGTCCTGGGGCGATCATCTGGAGTTCGGGGAGGGAGAAGGTAGGCTGGACACTCCCGACAAGCTAAGGAAGAGAGCTGAGGTCTGGAGCAAGGAACTCGGGGTGCAGACCATTCTGTGGAGGGAAAACAGAACCCGCCGAGACGGCTGGGTGTATCAGGCGGGGCGCGACCCCAGGCCTGTTTCCGACGTTCGGCCGGACTGGGACGAGTTCGAAACCGCCTGTAGGGCCGGGCGTCAGCTGGGATCGCGCGTCTATCTTTACGTAACGCTGTTTGACGAGGGTTGGCCTTTACCGTCGGACAATATCCGGGAGAACAGCTACCACAATGCCTATCACGCGTGCGATGTGTCTTGGCAGTCCGACTTTTCTCGTTCTCATCCGGAATTCACCGTAGCCGATCGATCAGGCCGGATCCGCCAGTGGGGGGTTCTCTGCCTTGCCTATCCGGAGGTTCGCGACGAGTTTCGTCGGCGCTACGCGACCTTACTGAGTCAGGGTGATTTCGACGGACTCTTTGTGTGTCTGCGTTCTCAAAGCAAACCGGCCGATTTTGCCGACCAGTTCGGCTTCAATCCTCCCGTTGTCACGGCTTATCAGGATCGGTACGCTGTCGACATCCTTCGCGAAGACTTCGACTTTCAGGCCTGGAGGAACCTTCAGGGAGACTTCCTGACCAGGTTTCTGTGGGAATTGCGCGATCTCACCCGAAAGTCCGGCGTGCGGTTGGCGGTGGGAGCCCCCCGAGGAGACGTCATCGGCCCGCCTTTGGGGAACGGAACCTTGGCTTGGGAAACCTGGGCCCGATCCGGCTTGATTGACGAGCTGATTATCGACCAGAACTCCTCTCGGTGCCCTTCCACTTGGCTGGACCTCTGGCCTATGCACCGGGGCGACGGATATCTCGAGAACTACCTGACGGGACAAAATCAACCTACCCTACGGGAAGACCTTACCCGACGTTACCAACCCGCGCTGCAGCCGACGGAAACGAATCTCCTTTTGGCGCGCCAGTGGTCCGAGAGCGATCCGGTTGCGGAAGCGGAACTGCTTGACCTCCCTTGCGTGCACGGCCTTGTCTTCAGTTCATTTCGCTTCGACAACGCGGGCATCCTCCATTCAGCGGACTGGCGTCCCCGAGGCGAACGGCTTCGGGGGAGACCGGCGGCTTAAAGTCCCTCTCTTGCATTCGCACCGGGGACAACCGACCGCCTCGAGCATAGATCCACCGGTCGAAAAAAACCTCGGGTGGCGGCCTTTTCGTTCTCTTGCGGAGCAAACCCGAGGTTTCTTCGATGCAGAAACCCCGGCTCTGATACATTACGAGGCAAAACATGGAAAAGAGCACCTTAAATTCAGTAGGCAGAGTGGAGTCGACCCGATTGCCGGGAGCCGATTGTAAAGGCGCCGGTGCTCTTCTGAAAGCGGTCCTCGATACTTGTCTCGACGCGGTGGTCACCATCGACACCGAGGGCCGAATCCTTTCCTTCAACCCTTCGGCGGAACGGATCTTCGGTTACACCGAGGCGGAAGTGCTAGGACAAGAAATCAGTCTTCTGGTTCCTCCGCCGGCCGACGTCGAACATAAAACCTTCATTCAGCAGTTTCTCCGTACGCGCCGAAGCAACGTTGTCGGCCGGGGCCGTGAAGTAACCGGGATGCGGAGAAACGGAGAGCGATTTCCGCTCTACCTGGTGGTCAGCGAAGTTCAATTCGACGACCGGGTGTACTTCGCCGGTATCGCCCGTGATCTGACCGACTACAAGCGACTGCAGTCCGAGATGGTACAGTCCCAGCAACTCGCCGCCGTCGGCGAGATGGCGGCTTCGGTGGCGCATGAAATCAAAAACCCCTTGGCTGGTATCAGTGGAGCGATCGAAATCCTCCGAGACACGCTGGCGCCCGATGACTACCGGCGGGAAATCATGCAGGAGATCCTCAGCGAGGTCGAGCGCCTCGACGATACCGTGCGTGATCTCCTCGCCTTTTCGCGTCCATGGAATCCGGACCTACAGTGGTGCAATTTGCGGGAGTTGGTGGAACGAGTCGCCTCGTCTTTTCAGGAGCAGGAGGAGGCTTGGGAGCTGAGTTACCGGTTCGAGGGTCCCGCCGACATCCCGGTTCGGTTAGACCCATGGCTCTTCGAAAAAGTAATGTGGAACCTCCTTGGCAATGCGCGCGACGCCATGCCGCAGGGTGGAGGAAGGATCGCTTTTTCACTCGACCAGGGACCGGGCTTTGTGGAAGTATCCATTCAGGACTCGGGCAGAGGGATCCCGGAAGATCTTCTGCAAAATGTTTTCCGTCCCTTTTTCACGACCAAAAACCGAGGAACGGGTTTGGGCCTCGCGATTTGTAAGAAAATCGTCGACGCCCACAGCGGTTCGATCCGTCTGGAAAGCGCCGAGGGAAAGGGAACCAAAGTAATACTGCGTTTTCCTTCGGCTGAGACCCGACGTACGATTTCCGAGGAACGAGAAAACTTCGGTATCTGAGACTCTCCCGTCGGCGCCTCCGCAAACCTTTCTTGTTTGTTGCCGGACCAGGCGCGGGCGGGCGCGCCAAACAAATCTCGCGTGTTTGCGGTAAGATCCAATTGGGTGAAATGGCGCAGATCGAATCGGCCTCCGAGGTGTAACCTGTTATACCTCAGCCGGCTTGTCGATCAGGAATCGGAATTGCTTACCCTCTTACTGCGCCGAAGCAAGTAAAGATGAACTCACCCGACAACTGTTGGAGAGAGGATCTCGCTCATGAGAACCGTTTTGGTAGTCGATGACGAAAAGCTGGTCCGCTGGTCGATTCGGCAGAAGCTGGAGGCAAGCGGTTACCAAGTGTTGGAAGCCGATACTTGCGCTTCCGCCATGGCCCAGTTCCAGGAAAACCTGCCGGATTTGGTGACACTTGACGTTCGTTTGCCGGACGGAAGCGGTTTGAAGCTTCTCATGGAGTTCAAGAAGCTCGCTCCGAATACGCCTATTCTCATGATCACCGCCTACGGAGCCGTGGAGGATGCAGTCAAGGCTTTGAAGATCGGCGCCTACGACTACCTGGAAAAGCCGGTCAATTTCGATCGTTTGCTGCATGCGCTGCAGAATGCACTCGAGGCAAGTTCCCTTCGGGAGGAGGTGGACCGTGCCAAGAAGGAAGAGAGGAAGACTTACTCACTCGACTCCATCATCGGCGTGTCATCCCACATAAAGGGGGCTAAGGAATTGATTCGGAAGGTCGCCGTGAGCGAGGCGAACACGATTCTCATCCAAGGCGAAAGCGGTACGGGGAAGGATTTGGTGGCCAAAGCCCTCCACTATGAAAGCCAGCGCAGCCACAATCCCTTCATGGTTCTCAACTGTGCGGCAATCCCCGAACAGCTGCTGGAAAGCGAGCTTTTCGGGCACGAGCGCGGGGCTTTCACTGACGCCAAGGCAATGAAAAAGGGGCTTTTCGAGCTAGCCGACGGCGGCTCGCTCTTTTTCGACGAGATCAGCGAAATGGCTTTGAACCTCCAGGCTAAGCTTCTGCGGGTGTTGGAGGACCAGACCTTCCGGAGGATCGGCGGGATGAAGGCCATCCAGGTCGATGTTCGAGTGATCTGCGCCAGCAACCGTGATGTGGAGAAGATGGTGGCGGAGGGCAAATTTCGCGAGGACCTCTACTATCGGCTTTCCGTCATTCCGATCAATCTGGCTCCTCTACGGGAGCGGCGTGAAGACATTCCTGTCCTTGTTGACTACTTCGTGGATTACTTCAACCGGCGTTTCCGAAAGAACGTCATGGGGCTTACGAAGGAAGCGTCGGACGCCCTTCTGAGTTACAACTGGCCGGGGAACGTCCGGGAGTTGCGCAACGCTATCGAGCGGGCGATGATCTTACAAGACCGGGGATTGCTCGGTCTTGACTTGTTTCCCATCCGTATTGCGGAATTCCGTCCCAAGATTAAGACGGAGACCGTGGGTGGTATGCGTATCCCTGAGGAAGGTATCAACCTCTACGATGTGGAAAAGCAACTGATCGCCCAGGCTCTGATCAAATCCCAGTGGAACCAGAGTAAGGCCTCGCGCCTGCTCTCTGTCTCCCGCGATACCCTGCGCTATAAGATTAAGAAATACGGCATCAGAAAACCGCCCGAAGCCAAAAAGAAGCCGGCCGCCAATCCGCCGGAAGCCCACTCCCAGCCTACCGTTTAAGGCAGGCGCCGCGGCACGGATTCGGGAGCCGTTCTCCGACTCACGGCAAAGCGACTTCGGCTTCCTTCACCGCTCAGCGGCGCGATGATATGGCACCTCGGCCCGCGTGCCGAAACAAGGCGGCTAAAAACGAGGTGGTCAGCCTTCCGCGGATTTATGGGACGGCGAGTGACAAGGAGACACGCGTCGCAACGGCTCCCCAGAACGCATAGATGTAAGCCGAGACTTTCCCGAACTGCCTGACCGGTGGAATCGACC
>JAPXNP010000124.1:5333-5762 GCA_033811955.1 Acidobacteriota bacterium | reverse complement strand
GAATTTGTCCCGGGCCAAGTTGTTCATTGACGATACGCCTGCCATCTCGGTAGTCGAAATGCGTTCGAAAGCGAGGCGCTTGCGCGCCGAGCTTGAGCGTCTGGATTTGTTGGTCGTGGACTATCTCCAGTTGATGACCGGTTCCCCGGGATCTCGTCAACGCTTTGAGAGTCGGCAGTTGGAAATTTCGCATATCAGTCGGAATCTGAAGGCTTTGGCCAAGGAACTCGAGATTCCGGTCCTAGCCATTTCCCAGTTGAGCCGAGCGCCCGAACAAAGGAGGGGTGATCATCGTCCGCAGCTGTCCGATTTGAGGGATTCAGGCTCCATTGAGCAGGACGCCGACCTGGTAATGTTCGTGTTCCGCCCGGAAGTCTACGCCACCGAGCCGGACGAGGACACCAAGGGCTTGGCGGAGATCATCATCGG
>JAPXNP010000124.1:0-5323 GCA_033811955.1 Acidobacteriota bacterium | reverse complement strand
GTCCCACCGGGACTGTTAAGCTGGTGTTTATTCACGAGTTTACGAAGTTCGCGAACTACAGCGAAAGGGAAGAGTTTTGAAGCGCACTTGGGTGGAGATCTCTTTGTCGCGTCTGCGCCACAATGCTGCGGCTGTCCGGCGCCTGGTGGCTCCCCGAGACGTCGTCGCCGTAGTCAAAGCCCAAGCTTACGGTCACGGGATCGACGGAGTGGTGGGGGCTCTTTGGGGTGAGGGTATCCGGAGGTTTGCGGTCGCCGATTTGCCGGAAGCCCGTCAGGTGCGGTCCCGCCTGCCTGAGGCGGCGATCCTGGTCTTCGGTGGATGCTGGCCGGATCAGGAGGACGAGTTTCGCCGCCTGCGTCTCTCCGCCGCCGTTTTCCGGGATGACTTGATTCCTCGAGGTATTTCGGTACACCTCAAAATCGAGACGGGGATGGGCCGCTTTGGTCTGGGAGCTGATTCCACCCGGCGACTGGCTCGGGCCCTGGGGACGCAGGTGGAGGGATTCTTCACCACCATGGCCTCCGCCGACAAGGATAGAGAGGCTACCCTCACGCAGCTGGAGAGGTTCCTTGACACTGTGGATGGATTGCCCGGGTGTCGGCACGTAGCGAATAGTGCCTGTCTTGGCATTCCGGAGACCTGGCTGGACGCCGTCCGACCCGGATTAGCCCTGTATGGTCTGTCCTCTTGCCCGATTCCCTTGGACCTAAAGCCCGTCTTGACCTGGAAGGCAAGGATTCTTTGTATTAATGAGCTGCCGGCTGGAAAAGGGGTCGGGTACGCCGGTCGGTTTGTGACGTCACGCCCCAGTCGCATCGGTATCTTGGGCGTCGGCTACGCGGACGGCTATCGTCGTGCGTTTTCCGACCGGACTTTCGTCCGGACGAGTGCCGGTCCGGCCCCGGTGGTCGGCGCGGTGAGCATGGATTTGACGGCGATTGACGTGACGGAATTGCCCGAAGTCCGTTCCGACGAAGAGGTGACGATCCTGGAGGCTGAGGCCGCCTCTCAGGTGTCGGTCTATCGGTTGGCGGAGGCGGCGGAAACCATTCCCTATGAAGTGTTGACCGCGATCGGTCCCCGGGTTGAGAGAACCTACTTGGGGTGACTTGCGTACGGGGAAAACTGCCGGCGATTGTGTATCACCGGATTCGATTGCAGTCCGGAAAGGCGCATCAAACCGTGGCGGGAAGAAGCGGTTACGTTTGCCAAAGTTGCGGCGGCATGAGCTTGAAGTGGTTGGGCCGCTGTCCGTCGTGCGGCGAGTGGAATACGCTGGTGGAAGAGCCGAGTCTGCAAGGGGTCTCCCGGCCGGCGTCGCCGCCGGCGATCCCCGTTTCCTACGCCGAGTTGGAAGGGGTCTTCTATGCCAGGATCCCGACCGGAAACCGTGAGTTTGATCGCGTGCTGGGAGGCGGACTGGTCCCCGGGTCAGTCGTCCTCGTAGGAGGTGAGCCGGGGATTGGGAAGTCCACCTTGTTGCTCCAAGTAGCCGATTTGTTGTCCGAACAAGGACGGCGCATTCTTTACGTAGCCGGCGAGGAATCGCCGCAACAGATCAAGATGAGAGGCGATCGCATGGGTATCCGCGGCCGTCTCCTATTAGTTTCCCCGGAGACCGGCCTGGAAGCTCTGCTGGCTACCGTGCAGGCTGATCCGCCCGGAATCCTGATGGTCGACTCCATTCAGACCCTGTTCAGTGAACGTCTTGAGTCCGTGCCGGGGAGTGTGTCCCAGGTGAGGGAGTGCGCCGTCCGTTTGCTCTCCTTCGCCAAGCAGACGGGTACTGCGACCCTGCTGGTCGGTCATGTCACCAAGGACGGCATGTTGGCGGGACCGAAAGTGCTGGAACACGTGGTGGACGTTGTCCTGTCTTTCGAAGGCGATCGACATCACTCACAGAAGTTGATCCGCACGGTGAAGAACCGCTTCGGGCCGGCCAACGAACTGGGTGTTTTCGAGATGACTTCGCAAGGTCTTCTGCCGGTGGAAAATCCGTCGCGCCTTTTTCTGTCCGAACACCGAGACGAGGTTTCCGGTTCGGTCGTCCTTTCGGCGATGCAGGGATCCCGACCTTTGCTCGTGGAGGTGCAAGCGCTGGTAAGTGGCACCAACTACTCTACGGCCCGGCGTACTACGACAGGGGTGGACCCCAATCGACTGGCCCTACTGCTGGCCATGTTGGAAAAACGGCTCGGTTTGCAGCTTCTGGGTAGTGACGTGTACGTGAACGTGGCGGGAGGTATGAATCTGGGGGAGCCGGCGGTGGATCTGGCTCTTGTCGCCGCCGTGGTGTCCAGTTTCCGTGATCGGCCGCTGCCCGCCGGAACCGTGGTTTTCGGAGAAGCGGGTTTGGCGGGGGAAGTGCGAGCGGTCAGCTATCCTCATGTACGGGCGCGAGAGGCGGCCAATTTGGGATTCCATAGGGTCGTGCTGCCGGCTTCCAACCTCCCGTTACCCGAGCGGGTGGAGCGGCTGGAGCTGGTGGGTGTGGCGAACATTTTGGATTTCTTGGAGGCACTGGATCTGTGAGCCTTCGGGACGACTTTGCCTTGGTGCTGGCCGCTGCCGGGTCTGGGAGGCGTTTCGGCGACCCCGTGCCAAAGCAGTTTCAAGAGGTTGACGGGCAGCCCCTGTACCTGTGGGCGCTGGACGGCTTTGCGGGCAAGGTGGCTCTGGCGGTCGTCGTGGTCCCGGCGGGATGGAAAGAGCGGGTGGAAAAGGAGCTGGACGCCGGGTCCCGAATCACGGCTCGAGTCGTCTGTGGAGGTGACACCCGACAAGAATCCGTCTTACGGGGTCTGGAAGCAATTCCCGAAAGCATTTCGTTTGTGTTGGTGCACGACGCCGCTCGCCCGCAACCCTCGGCCGCCCTGATCGACGCCGTGATGCAAACGACCCGACGGGAAGGAGCCTGTGTTCCGGTGCTTCCCGTCTCCGACACGGTGAAGGAGGTCTGGAACGGAAAGATCGTCCGCACCTTGGACAGAGAACGCCTTCGATTGGCCCAGACTCCCCAGGGGTTTTCGCGTTCGATGCTCTTGCAAGCCTTCCGGTCGGCTCAGGCCGAGAAGGTGGTCGGTACCGACGAGGCCATGCTGCTCGAACGTATGGGGATCGGTATTCCCGTAGTCGAAGGGGATCCGAATAATTTCAAGGTGACGTGGAAAGAGGATGTCGTTCGGCTTTTTCGCGGAGGCTAGGGAGCGCGAAAAGGGAGATAGCTGTAGGATGTGGGTGGCCGGCGGCCGAGGGTGCTGGATTTCCCAAGCCGGTCTGCCGGTTGGGTAGGCCGAGGATCTGATGGAATGGAGAAGTGCGAAATGAGCGGATTGTCCGGGCGGGTTGGTCTGGGTTTTGATTTCCATCCGCTGGTGACGGGTCGACCGCTGATCCTGGGAGGCGTAGCGATTCCGGGCGAGCTTGGTTTGGACGGGCATTCCGATGCGGACGTTCTCTTGCACGCCGTGGCTGACGCCTTACTGGGCGCCGCCGGGCTGAACGACATCGGGAGTTATTTCCCAGACGACGACGAACGGTGGAAAGGGATCAGCAGTCTCTTGCTGTTGGAGAAGGTGTTCCGTTTGGTGAGAGGGAAAGGCTATCGAGTGGGCAACGTCGACGTCGTCGTGCTGGCCGACTACCCACGCATCCGACCGCACGTGCCTGCCGTGAAAGCGAATCTCGGTCGGGTCCTTTACCTGGATTCGGACAGGATCGGCGTCAAGGCTACTACGCTGGAGGGTAAAGGAGTCATTGGGCACCGGGAAGGAGTGGCGGTTCAAGCGGTGGTATTGTTGGAGAAGGCGGAGACGGCATGACGAATCAAACCCTACAGGCGGCTGTCGGCGTTCTTCAACCGGAGATCCAAGACGGTTTCGAGTCGGCCTTGTCCCTGGCCCGGAGGGCGGGAGAGTTGCTGGTCGAAATGCGACAGAAGGCCTTTTCCGTCAGCAAGAAGGGAAGGGTCAATCTGGTCACTGAGGTTGACGTAGCCGCGGAGCGCCTGATCACCGAAGAGGTGCATCGTCGTTTCCCCGGGCATCGCATCCTTGCGGAAGAAGCCGGGTGGTCCGGCGGTGATTCCGACGTGATCTGGATCGTGGATCCCTTGGATGGTACGACGAATTTCACCCACGGGTACCCGCTCTACTGCGTCTCGATTGCACTGGCCCGGTCGGTACCGGGCGAGGCACACCCGCGGATCTTAGCGGGTGTCGTCTACAACCCACTGCTGGACGAGTTGTTTGTTGCAGTGGACGGAGGAGGAGCTTTCCTCAACGGCCGTCCTATCCGCGTATCTCGGGAAGCCCGCCTGGAGGACAGTCTTTTGTGTACTGGGTTTTCTTACCACCTCGAAGAGATCGAGCGGAATCTGGAACTGTTCAGCCGAGTGATGCGGCGGGCGCGGTCGGTTCGGCGGGACGGATCCGCCGCCATGGACCTCTGTTTTGTAGCTTGTGGGCGTTTTGACGGATTCTGGGAACTCAGTCTCCATCCTTGGGACGTGGCGGCGGGAGCTCTGCTGGTAAAGGAAGCCGGCGGTCGGGTTTCGCTTTTCGACGGGCGGCCCGGCGGGATATTCGAGAGGGAATGTTTGGCGACAAACGGTCTCATTCATGCCGCCATCCGGGAGATCTTGGCCGGGGTCGTACGCTGAGGGATCTGAAATCCCGGAAGTCAGACGCTTTGTTTACAATGCCGACCATGCGCGTGGCGATAGCCGGAACGGCCCCTGTCGAGTTGGAGGCACTGCAAGAGTCTTGGAAGGTCTTCGGTGAGGCCTTGGTCTCGAAGCGGGAAGAAACGGAATTCGTTCGCTACAGCGTCTCCGGGGAGGTAAAGGGACTCGCCCGATCAGTGGAGGAGCTGCTCCGCGGAGCGCGTTCCCGGGCGGAAAACCTGATCTTGCAGCTCAAGCGGGAGAAGGCGGAGGCTGACTTTTACATTGGAGTGGAAGGAGGTTTTGAGATACTGGATTCGTTGGGGCCGCGTCGAATGACGTTCTTGACTTGTGCGGCGTATGTCACCGACGGGTTCCGTGGGGGCTACGGACATGGTCCCGGGATCCTGGTTCCTGCCGGCTTGGCGGATCCGGTCATCGATCGTGGTATTGACTTGGCCATCGCCTACGACCGTTTCGCGGCCCGTACCGGGGTAGAGTCCGAAGCGGGGATCTGGGGACTCCTTACGCGGGACGTGGTGACGACCCGTCATGCTTTCGTGTTGGCCCTTCTAACGGCGTTCGCTCCCTTCTACAGCAGTCCGGCATACGGCGGCTGACGGCCGCGGGAGCCGGCGAGGGGGTGCGGTGTATCGG
>JAPXNP010000123.1:0-5772 GCA_033811955.1 Acidobacteriota bacterium | reverse complement strand
GAATGCCCTGGAGACATTGGATCGCCTGGAGACCATCGCCCCACGGTGGGAGTGCGAACCCTACGAGACGTGGCGCCGAACCTTCCAACGGGGAACGCTTCTGCTCTTCCAAGGCGACCCCTCCGGGGCTCGAACCTCTCTGGGGCTCGCATGCACCCTGCGGCTGACTGCCGAGACTCTGAACAATTTCGGCGTAGCGCTGCGTGACCTGGGCCGGGAGGAGCAGGCGCTTGCCAACTTTCAACGCGCCCTGGAACTCTTTCCCGAATATCGCGATGCTCGGCTGAATCTGGAAGCTCCCGGAACCCGCCACATCACCCCACTCCCGCTGCGGACGTCTCCCAGCCGGTCGGAATATTGACGTCTGACTGATCTTCCGCAGTGAAAGGGGCATAGAAGTTGGGACAAGTCATTGAGGGTGAGTGATTTAAGGCGAATCAGTCGGCCGTACGCTTCAGTCTACACCGGCGGCGGGGTGAGCCAGTGGCCTGCGGGGTCTTGAAGGTGGGTAGCGTCACCCCCAGGGCTTCCAGGATCTTTTGCTCCCGCTCATCGGGATGGGTCAGTCGCCTCACCGTGATCCGCCCCTCCACTTGGTAGTGCTCCAGGCAGAGCCGGCCCAACGCCGTCAAGGCGTCGTCCAGGGTGACCGTGTGGGCGTCGGTGTCCGTCGTCCCGAAGGCCGCCCGCAGACGCCCCTCCAACGCCAACTGCAGCTGCAACCCCAGCAGGCAGACCAACGCATGACCTTGCGTGCGGTCGGCCCGCCGCAAGGAAACCGGACCGATCTCCCAACCCCCCGCCTTCAGCCGCCGAATCGCCCGCTCCACCACCGCCAAACCCCGGTAACAGCGATCCACCTCCCCCCGCCGCCAACAGCCGCCCGGAAACATCCGTCTCCAGCACATAACAACCCGCCGGCGCTTCTTCCCGCGCCACCTCGTCCACCTCCAACACCAGCCGCCGCTCTTCTAACCCTACGCTCACCCACCGCTCCAACCCCTACCGCTCGAGCCATTGCCGGATTCTGCCGTTGCCCGCTTCCGGCCGGGCCCGCTGCGAGCTCTCCACAAACCGATTGCGGGCTGCCACCCGCGCCGTCAAGCCCGCCGGTTTGTCTTCGGCCCGCCGGCGTTCCCGCTCGGCCACCAGCGGATTGCGCCGCAAAGTGTAGCGCCGCCCGTCGGCTTCCACCTCCCCGACGGCCTCGTCAAACAAACCCAGCTGCAAGCTGCCTTCGCCCAGCAAGTGTCTGACCTGGGGCTCGGTCGGCGCCGGGATGTAGCGCAGGCCCGCGGCCGTCAACGCCTGCTTGCCCGCCAACTTGACCATTCCCTGATCCCCCACAAACACCGCTTCCCGGACGCCGAATGGCTCCTGCACGATCCTGATCTGCTCGCCCACCGTACTCCGGTCCGCCCGCTTGCCGGCAAAGACCCGGCAGGCCGGCGGCTCGCCGGCCTCGTCGGTCAACCACCCCACGACAATCTGCTGCTTGCCTCGCTCGCCGTCCCGGCTGTAGCCGTCCCCGCTCGTGGCGGCGGCCCTCCAGGTAGGTGCTGGTGATGTCGTACAGCACGAGCAGGGGAGGCTCAACCCCGCGGCGGCTGACGTACCGGCCGTACAAGTGCTTCTCGATCCGTTCTCAGCGGGCGGCCCATTCGTCCAAGTACGGTACAGGTCCCCTTCGGTGAACGAGTCCAGTCCGAGGACTTCGCCGACGGCCTGGTGTCGGGCCCGGCGGACGGCCGACAGGCGGGAGCCCTGGTGCAGCCGGCGGCCCAAGACCAAAAACAAGGCCGGTTGGCCGCGGCGGCTGGAGCCCAAGGCACGGCTCACGCCGAGCCGGTCGGCAACTGCTTGGACGGCGTAGAGGGCGCCGAAGGAGGGCCCGCAGACGGGCCGGCCCCGGGCGAGGTGGTCGAACTCACCGCGCAGGGCGCGGCCGAGCGCTTCGCGGCGCTGGGCGGGCCGGTGGGTGAGGCTGGCCAGAGTACGGTTGCGGACCTTCTTGCCCTCACGGCTGCTTTCGCGCAGCAGGTAGGTGGGTTGGGAGCCGCGGTTGGGGATCTTGGCGATGAACACGCACACATGCGTAGCAGACAAGAAAGTTCCGCCCAAGCGAACCAGTCATCAATCCATGACTACGGCTTTCCACCCAAAAACCCCATATCCTCTTACCCCTCAACACTTTAGCCCAAAACCTGCGCGGAAGATCAAACGAACGTGCCTCCAGCACGTCGTTTGCAGTGCACGTCGCAGCACGCACGGCCGAACTGGGTTGTCTTACGCGCCCGCGGCAAGCGACTCCAGGATCCGCCGGACACCTTCCTCCAAGGACGTGCCCGGACGACCGAGGAGCTTCTCCAGATCGCCGGACGTTACGTCCAGAGCACCCTTCCGCATCGCACGTTGCGCGTCGACGAGCAGCTCCAGCAAATAGCCCGGCAAGCCCAAGCCGGCGAGCATCTTCTCGTACTCGGCGTCATCCACGTGACGAACCGGCACTTCGCGCCCCACAACCCGGCCGATGATCCGGGCGAGATCCTCATACGTCTGCGGTCTGCCCGAAAGCTCGTAAACCGTGTTCTTGTGTCCCTCTCCGGCAAGGACCACCGCGGCGGCCTCGGCAAGATCAGCCCGCACGACCCAGCCGACCCGGCCTTGACCCGCAGCCGTAATCACCGGCCCTCCGTTCGCCGCGCTCTCGACGGCGCCGGCCTCGTTCTCCAAGTACCAATTGTTGCGCAAAAAGCAGTAGGGAATCCCCGTCGCCCGAATCGCCGCCTCCGTCTGCCGGTGAACTTCAGCCAACGCCAGAGGACTCGTATCGGCCCGGATGAGACTGGTGTAGGCGATGAAGCCGACCCCCGCATGCTCCGCCGCCATAACCGCGTTGCGGTGCTGCCGCAGCCGTGTCTCATTGTCTCCGTCGGTCGAAACGATCAACAGGCGATCCACCCCCGCGAACGCCTTGGCGAGCGATGCAGGATCGTCGAAGTCACCATGCCGCACGTCCACGCCGCGTTCCCGCAAGGCGGACGCCTTCTTCGGGTCCCGGACGCTGACCGCGACCCGCTCCGTTGGAACCCTCTTCAGCAGCAGTTCCACCACCTTTGCGCCGAAATGACCCGTTGCACCCGTGGTAAGAATTTTCATGACGTCGTCCTCCTCTAGTTTGTTCCTAGGTGATGCTCTCATTCCCGCAGCACCCCTACGGTCATTCTTCGGTCCCTCCTCGAAAACCGAGGCCGTCTGCCTTCGTCGATCGCCGACCTATACCGGGCGGTACAGCGCCCGATCGACCAGGCCTTTCGGCGCTTGCCCGGCGATGTATCGGGCGATGTTGTCACACGCACGCTGCAGTGCGACCGGCTCCCAGCCCGATGCACGCCATGAGTTATGCGGCGACCCTAGAACGTTCGGTAATTCGAGAAACGGGTACTCGGTTCGGAATCGGCCGTGGCGAAACGGCTCGATCCACCAGGCGTCAATGCCGGCCTGAGCTTCCGGATGTGCCACCAAAAACTCGTAGAGCGCCTCTTCTTCGATGATCTCGCCCCGGGCGACGTTAATTAGAATCACATCGTCCTTAAGCCAACCCAGTTCACGCTTTCCGAGAAGTCCGCGGGTCTCCCGGGTCAGCGGCAAGCTGATCACCACCAGGTCTGCAACCCGCAGAACGCCTTCGAGATCTAACAACGTGCTACAGTGCTCGACCGGGTAGTCGGTCCGTCCGGTGCGGTTGACGGCGTGGATGCGTATCTCGAAAGCTCGGAGCAAATCGGCGCAGGCCTTTCCGATGCCGCCGAACCCCAAAATCGCCGCCGTCTTGCCCCGCAACGTACCGGTATCGCTGAACTGATCAAAGATTCCCTGCTGCAAGCGTCGGTGTTGCTGCGGAAGTCGTTTGCACAGCGCCAGCGCCATCGCCAACGCGTGTTCGGCAATGGGCTCGGAGAAGCCGCCCACATTGCTTGCTATCACAGTCGACGCCGGAAAGCGGTTGAAGTCGACGTAATCTATGCCGGCGGTGATGAACTGAACGAACCGCCAAGCCGGAGCAGCAGGCCAAGCCCCGCCGATCTCCTGTTCCGGATCCAGGCACAGCAGGATCTCGGCCCGTTCGAGGATCTCGGGCTTCTGCACTTCGGCAACCTCGCCAAGATACTCGATTCGCACGACGTCGCCGAGCCGGTCTTCCACAATCGACCGCGTGGCAGGGTCAAGAGTTGCCACCAATCTAAGGGCGTGGTCAGAGCGCATACGGAGAGCACCCCAACTCGTCATCGGTTGACCGCCTCCATTTGATGGGCGGGATAGCGTTCGCCGGCGGCCGCTCCCGGTGGCAGGACGCGGTCCAGGTATTCCAGATCCTCCCGGCTCAGTCGCACCTCGAGCGCCTTGACGTTTTCCTCCAACCGCTCGCGACGCTTCGTGCCTGGAATGGGGACAACGTCCTCACCCTGCGCGAGCACCCAGGCCAGAGCCAACTGCGCCGGGGTACAACCTTTTCGGGCGGCCATGCGCTCAACCGCCGCCACCAGGTCAAGATTGCGTTGAAAATTCTCACCTTGGAAACGAGGAGAATGGCGACGGTAGTCGTCTTCCGGCAGATCCTCGATCCGTTTGATTTTACCGGTCAAGAACCCACGTCCCAGCGGGCTGTACGCCACAAAACCGATACCGAGCTCGCGGACCGTCGGTAAAACTTCGTCCTCGACATCGCGGCTCCAGAGCGAGTACTCCGT
The DNA here is from genome assembly GCA_033811955.1 of Acidobacteriota bacterium. Lineage (GTDB taxonomy): Bacteria > Acidobacteriota > UBA6911 > RPQK01 > JAPXNP01 > JAPXNP01. The sequence goes on along the minus strand of JAPXNP010000123.1, from coordinate 1,021 downwards.
TTGGAGAGCCGTGACGGGGTGTACGGAATGCGCCCGACGGATCGTCGCCGGCGCGGCCTCGGACATTCCCAAAAAACGGACCTTACCCGCCTGGACCAGTTCGGCCATGGCACCGATCGTCTCCTCAATCGGCACTTTCGGGTCCACCCGGTGCTGGTAGTAGAGGTCGATATAGTCCACACCCAGCCGCCGGAGAGAAGCGTCACAGGCCGAGTGTACGTATTCACGGTCTCCTCGAATGCCGAGGTACTCACCGTTCTCACCCCGCACGTTACCGAACTTGGTGGCTAAGACCACCTGGTCCCGCCGACCCCGGATCGCCTTTCCCACCAACTTCTCGTTGGTAAAAGGGCCGTACATGTCGGCCGTGTCGAGCAACGTAATCCCAAGCTCGAGCGCCCGGTGAATGGTGGCGATGGACTCGGCTTCGTCGCCCGGTCCGTAAAACTCCGACATCCCCATACAGCCCAGGCCGATCGCGGAAACCTCAAGACCTTGCCGACCAAGCTTGCGCTTCTGCATCATGCTCCTTCCTTTCCAGTTGAAATCGCGTCGAGCGGTCGACCCGCACGGTTACGGGCCCCACAACTCTTCGAAAACCTTCTAACTACCCAGCTTCGTTCTCGCCGGCGAATCGGCCGGTGCTCTCGGGGTGTTCCAGGGCTACGCTCGCGTCCTCACCACGAGGAGATTCTGCTGCCGCAGCGTCGGCCATCCCGCGCACGTTGCATTCAAACTAATCCGACGCCGAACCATCGGCCGAGGATTCACTCCGACCGTTTCGGAAAGGACCGCAGGCGTCTCGCCTGCGAAAGCAGAGAAAGGGACACTGTTTTTCTATCTCTCCCCGGCGATAATGCGCACACCACTCCCATCGTGCCTGTATTCTTTTCCCGGTTTGAGGGATGAAAAGCGTTCAGAGCTGCGCGCCGACTGCGGCGGCGATTGAGCGCCAAGTGGATACCCAGGGGCAACTCAAGGGCAGGTGAATGACGAGCCTGCGGAATGAACGTTTCACGAT
>JAPXNP010000122.1:0-5786 GCA_033811955.1 Acidobacteriota bacterium | reverse complement strand
TCCACCGGACCGGCCGGCGTCTGGGGATCGAAGAGATCTCCATCTTCCAGAGGCGTGTCGAAAAATCTCCGCGCCGGGATCGTCCGTATGAGCTCGAGGTCGGCCTGTTCCATCCAATCGGCAACCTCCTCCATGGTGTGCTTGGATTCATGGGGGTTCCTATACTGATCGGCAAACCAGGCGGACCGTCGGCGTTCTCCCACCAGTTCGCGACGGTAGCGGGGATCTAGGAAGGCCAACCCCTCTCCGGTGAGACGAAAGAGAACGCGGCGCAAATCCGTAGTCAATCTCGCCCAGCGATGGTAGAGCCCTACAATCAAGTATCCGCCGGGCCGAACCAGATCGGCGAGGATCGTCAGGCCGCCTTTCGGATCGGGCGTGTGGTGGAGGACCCCGTTGCAAATCACAACGTGAAATGAGGCCGGTGGGAACACGGGGCGAAAGAGGTTCATCTGCAGGAAGAAAACATTCTCCAAGCCGTGGCGCGAGCGGAAGTTCTCCGCCAACCGTAAGGACGCCGTCGAGGCGTCGGTCCCAAAGACGGTGCGGTGAGCCACTCCGAGGAAGTTGCTAAGTTGGCCGGTTCCGCAACCACAGTCCAGAACCCGCACTCCAAAGGGAATGGCTTCGTCCAGCCGGCGCGCGAAAATGCCCTCGCGCGCCTTGTCGATCAGAGCCGCGAGATCGTCGAAACCTTCATAGTCGGGGAAGGGGTTGTTTTCGTAGAAACTCCGTACCCTCGATTCGACACCGTCGGGATCGCTTTCCGAAGGCAGGAAAAGCTCGGCTATGCCGTCTTTCACGGAGAAGGTTCGGCTGCACGAGGAACAGGCAAGACTCTCGACTTGTGTAGTCAAGGATTCCCGGCACTTCGGGCAATGCAACAGATGCAGACAACGCTCAAAACGCACGAACAGTTCGGCTCCTCGAAGGTTCGAAGCATTGTAGCATCGGCGGAAACCGGAAAAGGTCCCGCGGCCTTATCAGCTTCGTAGGAATTGAGAAGACACCGCGTCATCCCGAACCGCTCAAAAAAGCGTGTAAATGAACGGTGCCACCGCCGAAGACTCGGAAAACACGATGAACAAGCCCAGTAACAGCAGAAGGAAAACCAAGGGGATCATCCAATACTTTCGCCGAATCCGCAGGAAATTGAGCAGTTCGGACGCAATCGACAGCTTGCTCATGGCGTCTCCATTATGCGCCATTATCCGCTATTCATGAGACGACCACGATCAAAGCGGAAAGAAGACTCTTCTAGAGGGATTTCCCACCGCCATCGTCCGCACATTCTGCGAGTCTTTGCAGTTCAGCGGCGAACTTCACGGATCACGTGGAGCAGTTCGGGCTCGATCAGCCGCTCCCAGGCCAGCCGCACGGCGTTGGGTGAGCCCGGCAGTAAGAAGACCAGCGTGTGGTCGATAACCCCCGCCGTGGCGCGGGACAGCATAGCCGCCGAACCGATTTCTTGGAAACTGAGCCAGCGAAACAATTCGCCGAACCCGACGAGCTCCCGATCGAATCGAGGTTGCAATGTCTCGTAAGTACGGTCACGTCGGGAAAGCCCGGTGCCCCCGGAAAAGAACACGACGTCACACTGTGCATGAAAACAAGCGGCTGCCTCTGCTTCCAGTGCCGGCGGTTCGTTGGCGACGATGCGGTATCGGACTACGGAATGACCGCTTGAACGAAGCCGTTCCATGAGGTATCGGCCGCTTGCGTCGTCCGACTCCGTACGCCGGTCACTGACCGTGACGACCCCGCTTCGCAGGGATCCTTCTCGAGCCGCGTGACGACGGTGTTCCTCCACCGAGGCCGACGCGGGCGACTCACGTCTCATTCCGGCGGCGGAACAGGGAGCTGATCCTCGGGAACGTCCTTCCATTTCTCTCCCTCCTCCACCAGCATGATGGGGATGCCGTCCCGAATGGGATACTTATAGCCGCTGTCGTCACAGACCAGCCAGCATCCATGCACCAGTCTCAGCCGGCCCGGGTCTTCACCTCTGTCCTTGTAATGGACCGCCACGGGGCAGCGGAGGATCTCGAGCAATTCAGGGTTGATGGGCGACTTCTCGGTCTCCGTCATACTTTATGGGTTCCTCCGCCGTCGATTTTGCCACACTCTCGCGGAACGAAAAGCCCTTCGGGTTTTCCTTTTCTCCCGGCGTCCGTCCGTGTCCAACGTACTCGCGCACTCTCGGAACCATTCCCCTCGCGCCGTTCTTATCCCCGCCGGTGACCGCCGAGACGGCTTGCGGCTCCGCGGGTCCACCCAAGGTTGCTAACGCGGCGGTTCCGTTCGACGTTATCCGGGCGGCCAACCCAGCTTTCTTCCTCCAAGGATGTGCAGGTGGAGGTGAGGAACCTCCTGGCCTGCGTCCGGGCCGCAATTGATCACCACGCGGTAACCCGTTTCGGACAAACCTTCCTGTTTCGCCACCTCGGCGGCTTTGAGGAGAAGGTGCCCCAGAAGCGGGTGGTCCGAGGCCTCAACCCGTGCCAGCGAAGGGATTTCCCGCCGAGGTATTAGAAGAATGTGGACGGGTGCCTGCGGATTGATGTCTCGAAAAGCGACGCAGTGATCATCTTGGTAGACGATCTCCGCCGGGATTTCTCCGTCAGCGATCTTCTTGAAGACGTTCATGCTTCAGTTATCTTGGCTCAATTCCGCCTTCAAGGAAAGTGGGTTTCCCCCACGGTGACTGTCGGGCTGACTGAGACCTTCTCCGTTCGATGTAGCTGGAGGCAATCCTCGATGAGTGAGTTCCTCCCACGCGAACCGTGAACGGAGAAAACAAGAACCCCGATCAAATCAAAACGGTGAGATTCCCAGCCCGGAGCCGAAGGCATTCTTTTCGTTTGGTGCGCTCATCAGCGCACCAAACAGATGATCATGTTAACATCACCGATCTGTTGTGGTTAACATGACCCGTGGAGATTTGCTGGACCTGTTGGGGGAGACATTTCAGAGCGGGGCGAGCCTTGGGCGGAAGCTCGGGTTAAGCCGGGTCGCAGTCTACAAGCAAGTCATGAAGCTCCGTCGGGAGGGCTACCCCGTGGAGGTGCGGCGGGGCCGCGGCTACCGTCTGGCTCCGGGAACTCCAAGTCCCGGCTTGTTGACCGGCCGATTGAGAGGAAGCTATGGGCGAGCCTACCGGTACCTCGGACGAGTCGACAGCACCCAGGATGAGCTGCGCCGCTGGGCTGAGTCCGGTGCTCCTGAAGGAGCCGTGGTGGTGGCGGAAGAGCAGACGGCGGGTCGCGGTCGCCGCGGTCGCTCGTGGACGAGCCCTCCGGGTGCGGGGCTGTACGTGTCTCTGCTGTTACGAAGCCGACTTGCTTCGGCGGATCTCTTACGGTTATCGCTGGCGGCCGGCGTGGCCGTGGTCGAGACTACCGGGGTGGGCGGATTGAAATGGCCCAACGACGTTTTGGCTCCCGACGGTCGCAAGCTGGCGGGAGTTTTGGTCGAGGCGCAGTTTCGGGGAGAGGAGTCCGAGGCCGTGTATCTCGGCGTCGGCATCAACGTTCACGCCTCTGCACTTCCTCCCGAGGCGGCTTATCTCGAGGAGTTTTCCGCCGGCCGCCGGCGGGTCGACGTATTGGTGCAACTTTTGGATCGACTGGAGTTCTGGTGCCCGAAGGTGGCGGACGCCGCCGCCGTCTGCGAAGCCTGGAGACGGAGAAGCTGCATGCTGGGTAGGACCGTCTGCGTAGTCACTCCCGCTCAAATGTTGGAAGGAGTGGCGGAAGACGTGGAGGAAGACGGCCGCTTAAGGCTGCGCGATGCGGAGGGGCGGATCCATCGGCTTGGAGCCGGAGAGGTTAGCTTGGGATTCCAGGGTACCGGTCGCGAAAGTCGCCCGGCTTGAGCTGAATCCCCGTAAGAACGTTAACGGTAGCTGTCGCGACGGGGAACGGAAACACGGCAAGAAGTCGAAGACGAGGCGAAGTAGGTCTATGCAAGCATGCAATGAGATCGACTGGGAGCGGCTGGTTTTGCGGGCGCTGGAAGATCAACCGCCGGAAAGGGAAACGGCGCAAAAACTCCTCCGGTTACCCGACGAGGAGACTCTTGCACTGGTGGAAAAGGCGTGGCGGGTCCGCCGGCATTTCTTCGGCCGTCGGGTCAAAGTCAACGTGCTGATGAACGCGCAAAGCGGGCTATGCTCGGAGGACTGTAGTTATTGCTCGCAGTCTCGAGTATCGGATGCGCCTATCCCCCGCTACGGAATGTTGTCGGCGGACGAGATCGTCCAGCGGGCCCGCCAAGCCCAGGCCGCGGGGGCGCAGCGTTTTTGCATTGTGACTTCGGGACGCGGCCCGCGGCGGCTCGAACTCGACACGGTGCTGGAGGCTGCAAGGCGAATCAAGGAGGAGCTCGATCTTGAGATCTGTACCTCTTTGGGGCTGCTGGACGAGCAGAAGGCTCGGCTGCTTCGAGAAGCAGGTGTGGACGCATATAACCATAACCTGAATACGAGTTCTTCCCACTATGACCGCATCTGTACGACACATACCTATGCGGATCGATTGAAGACGGTCCAGGCGGCTCTGAGGGCCGGCCTGTCCCCTTGCTCGGGAGTGATCTTGGGAGTGGGTGAAAGTGAAGACGACATTTTGGAGACGGCGTACGCCCTCCGGGAGGTTGGGGCCGCCTCTATCCCCGTTAACTTCCTAATACCGGTGAAGGGGACCCCCTTGGGGGACGGCCGCACGGTTGAACGCCTGACGCCTTGGGCGTGCTTGCGCTACCTGGCCTTGTTTCGCTTCGTCGCTCCCAAAGCCGAATTGCGGGTCTCCGCAGGGCGTGAGCTGCATTTGCGGAGCCTGCAACCGCTCGCTCTACTGGTGGCGAACAGCTTCTTCCTGGGTGATTACCTGACGGAGGAGGGCCAGGCGGCCGAGGCCGACTGGGAGATGGTCCGAGACCTCGGTTTGGTCCCCGAAGTTCTTTAACGCGACCGGAAAGACAATGTGGTGGGAGCAGGCAATCCAGTGGTTTGAGGCTGAAGACCTTCGGCGTCGCTTGTCACCCGGCTCACCCGAGGGTCCTTACCTGGTAAGAGACGGACGACGGTTGCTGAACCTGTCCTCCAACGATTACCTGGGCCTGAGCACGGATCGGCGGCTACTCGAGGCGGCCCGTCAAGCTCTGGAGGAGTGGGGAATTGGAGCGGGTGCCTCCAGGTTGATCGCAGGAGATCGACCGGTTCACGCAAAGTTGGAAGAAACACTTGCCGCCGCCAAGGGGACGGAGGCCGCGCTGGTCTTCTCCAGCGGCTATGCGGCATGCGTAGGTGCGCTTTCCGCCCTGACCGCTCCCGGAGATCAGGTTTTCTTGGACGCGTTGTCTCATGCGAGCCTGTACGATGGAGCACGCCTGAGCCACGCGCGGCTGCGACGGTACCGACATCGGGACCCGGCTCACCTGGAAACACTCATAAATCGGTACGCGGATCGTAAAGGTCGCCGGTTCCTCGTGACCGACGCTGTGTTCAGTATGGACGGGACGTTGGCTCCTTTGGCGGAGCTGGTCGATCTCGCGGAAGAATACAGGCTGTTTCTCGTTGTCGACGATGCTCACGGAACGGGGATCATTGGCCCGGAGGGCCGGGGAACGCTGCATTACCTGGGACTGGCGGATCGTGTCCCCTTGCAGCTGGTCACCTTGTCCAAGGCTCTAGGGACCCAGGGAGGCGCCGCAGTTGGTGCATCCTCACTCGTGGAGTTCCTGGTTCACCGGGCACGGTCATTTGTCTACAGCACGGGTTTGGCTCCTCC
>JAPXNP010000121.1:0-5787 GCA_033811955.1 Acidobacteriota bacterium | reverse complement strand
GGCAGCTGGCCCAGGGCTTTGTACACCCCTGGAGCCGCAGCACGCTTCCGGTTCACCCCGTGCAGCTGTACGAGGCGGCCTTCGCTTTGCTTGCCGGAGTAGGCTTGCTCCTACTGTTGACCCGAAAACAGCTGCCGCCGGGCCGGGTGTTCTTCTGCGGAGCCCTAGGCTACGGGGTATTCCGGTTCTTCATCGAGGAACTCCGCTTTGACGGCGGCAGACTCCTGTCCCAGGGTGAAGGAAGTTGGGCTCAGTTCATGGCTCTGGGGCTGGCTCTGGTCGGCCTCGCAGGAGTCCTATTGCCGGTCCGAAAGCCGCAGTTTGGTTTTCCGCTTCACGCGCAGGAAACCGAGTTTGCTTTCCAGTCGGCTTCGCCCTCACAGGCAAATCGCGCCGATCGAAGGGTATGCACCTCGAGTGAAACCGATACGGTCCGCAGCCGGGTGTCGGCTGAAGATGGATCCTTGCCGGCGAGGTGAAGCCGGCGACGTACGCTTCCGATCGGATCGGAGAGAGAAGACGGCGCCCCGTTGGTGGACTGTCTTGCGCCCAAGCGTCACGGCATCGCTCATCCTCGCGCCTTTCGCGCGTCCCGCATACGGGCCCTAAATACCCGGCCCCGCCGTATTGTCCTCGACGCCCCCAGCCCCCGGCGCGTCCTACGCCCCCGCCCCCCAACCCTCCGCCCCCACCCGCCGTACGAGGCTGGCCTGGACGTTCTTTCTACTCCCCGTGACCGGCTACGGGGTATCGCGTCCATCGGATACTGCGCCCGGTTTGCCGCCTGCAGAGCTGGGCGGCTAACCGGCCGCTTCCTGCTTGCTTTCGTTGGTCGGTCCGACCGTCGGCAGTTCGAGCCATACCCGGTTGACAAGATTGGGCCGCCTTCTAGAATCGTCGCCGAACGTGCATGCCGAGCCGGTTCCAAAGATCCGAGAAAAAGGAGCGACAAGATGCGGTACAACCGAAAACAAGAAAAGGGCGGAAAGGTTCGAAGCTTGCTTCCCTTCCTTGTCGGAGTTCCGCTCCTGTTGTTGGTTCTCGGCGGCCCGGCGGTGTCCGCTCCCGCCGTCCCGGCCGACGTCTTCTCCATCGCAGACTTCGGCGCCCTGCCGGACGGCCGCACAGTCAACACCGCAGCCGTCCGGAAGGCGGTTGACCGCTGTGCTGAAGCCGGGGGCGGCAGGGTTTTGATCCCCACGGGAACGTGGGTCACGGGGACCATCTTTCTAAGAAGCGGTGTGGAACTGCATTTGGAGCAGGGAGCCGTCTTGCTGGGCAGCGAAGACCTAGCCGATTACGAAGTCGACGGACAGCATTACGGCCTCATCTACGCCCGCGGGGCTCGAAACGTATCGGTTACGGGAACCGGAACCATCGACGGACGGGGCGGCCACTTCCACCTCCCGGACCGCTTGCACATAGGGGCCGACTTCGATCGCCGATACACCCGCCAGGGAGAAGCATACCTCGATCCCACGGCGGGGATCCTCGACGGCCCGATCGCATACGAAGCTCGGCCGGGAATGATGCTGGTCTTCCTGGAGTGCGAGAATGTCCGGCTTACCGGAGTCACTTTACGGGATTCTCCTTCATGGACCGTACGGTTGGGTGACTGCGACACGGTCCTGGTGCACGGCGTTACCATCCGCAACAACCTGTTGATCCCCAATTCCGACGGGATCCACATCACGACGTCACGCCGGGTGCGGGTCTCCGACTGCGACGTGCAGGCCGGTGACGACGCGGTCATTGTCACCGGATTTCAACTCGACACCGAAGTCCACGGAGAGGTGAGGGATTTCGCCTCGTATGCCGAGAAGCCGGTGGGTAACCGCACGGGCTACGCCGAGGACATCGTAGTGACCAACTGTGTGCTCCAGTCCCGGTCGAGCGGCATTCGCGTCGGCTACGGCCCCCAGCCCATCCGGCGGCTGGTCTTCAGTCATTTGATCATTAAAGAATCGAATCGCGGCCTCGGCGTCTTCAGCCGTGACGGAAGTCCGATCGAGGACGTGGTCTTCTCCGACGTGATCGTGGACACCCGCCTGCACACCGGTCACTGGTGGGGTAACGGTGAGCCGATCCACGTGTCGGCCGTCTCCCGCACGCCGGGTGTCACCGCCGGGCCCGTCCGCCGGATCCGCTTTCACGACATCGAAGCACGGGGAGAAGCGGGAATCATCGTCTTTGCCGAGGAACCCGGACAGATAGCGGACCTGGAATTTCGTGACGTGCGGCTGCGTATCGGTGCAGGGCCTCACACCCTGACCTATGGCGGGAATTTTGACCTGCGTCCCACGGCAAAGCTCGAGAACGGCATTTTTCGGCACGACATCCCCGGCTTTTACGCCCGCGGCGTCCAAGGCTTACGTGTGGTCCGCTTGGCGCTGGACTGGGAGACGGGGCTGCCCGCTTTTTTTACCTCAGGCTTTGAGGTCGAGGAGAGTCGCGACGTTTGGATCGAAGAGTTTGTCGGGCGCCCGGCGGGGGGTGGCGCGCAAGGGACGGCCCTTCGTCTCCGCGACGTGGCGGGAGCTACGATCCGTCAGTGTCGGGCCCTCCCCGGCACCGGGCTGTTCCTTTCATTGTCGCAGGTGACAGACCTTCGGGCCGTGCACGGTAACGACGCTCGCGACGCCGTCCGCTTTGCGGAGGGATCGTTGCCGGAAGAGGCGATGTCCGCCAACCTTCTTCCGCGAGAGCGGTAGCGCCGGCTTTGCCGTAACGCTTCGTCGAGAGACAGAGCCGGCGCCACAGTGCCGAGTCGTACGGGGCAGCCGGTCCGGGGTCTGTTTTCGCCGATTCTTGCCACGCAGTCGAAACGGAAGGGTAAACCGGCCGACGGCACCCGGGCGGTCCCACGGGCGTTTTCCGACCAAGGGTTGCGTGTCTTCCCGCTTCTTGCTCCTTTTCTTCCCGCCTGGGGGAAGCTACAGTGGATTGTATGCAACGCGGCAAAGTCGGCAGATTTACGGCATGGGTTGTGGCGGTCTTGGCCGCCTTGGTGGGTCGGTGGGCGATCGACGCGGCCGGAAGCCGGCCTTTGAGCTCGCCCGAGCGTCCCAACATCCTCTGGATCACCGCCGAAGACCTGAGTCCGCATTTGGGAGCCTACGGTGATCCCTATGCCCGCACCCCGCGCCTCGACGCTTTCGCGCAGGAAGCGGTCGTCTACACGCGGGCCTTTGCTACGGCGCCGGTCTGCTCGCCCGCCCGGTCGTGCCTGATCACCGGCGTTTACGCCACCTCACTGGGAACGCAGCGGCTGCGGAGCGTTTTCCCGATCCCCGAGGACATCCACGGGTTCCCTTACTACCTTCGCCAAGCCGGTTACTACACGTCCAACGACGTGAAGACCGACTACAACACCGCCGACGAGCCGCGGCTGATCCGGGAATCTTGGAACGACTGTCGAGAAGGCGCCGATTGGCGCGGACGACAACCGGGACAGCCCTTCTTCTCGGTCATCAACTTGATGACCACCCACCAGAGCCGCACCAGTGTATGGACGTTTGAGCAGTTCGAGCGGGAAATCGGAAGCCGCTTGGCTCCCGGGGAGCGCCACGATCCGGCGCTGGCTCCGCTGCCTCCGTACTATCCTGACACCGCCCCGGCCCGCCGGACGTGGGCCCGCTATCACGACTGCATCACCCTTCTTGACCGGCAAGTCGGCGAAATCCTGGACCGTCTGGAAGCCGACGGCCTGGCGGACGAAACCATCGTCTTCTTTTACGGTGACCACGGAATGGGATTGCCCCGCGGCAAGCGGGTTCTGCACGATTCGGGTCTGCAAGTGCCTTTGCTCATCCGATTCCCCGAGAAGTGGCGCCACTTGGCGCCGGCGGAACCCGGCGCTCGGGTCAATCGCCTGGTCAGTTTCGTCGACTTTGCTCCCACCGTTCTGTCACTGGCCGAGGTCGAGCTTCCGAGTTACTTCCAAGGATCACCCTTTCTCGGCCCAAGAACGGCGGCGCCGCGACGCTACGTCTACGGTGCCCGGGACCGGGTCGACGAAGCTTACGACGTGGCGCGCTCGGTGCGGGACGAACGATTCCTGTACATCCGAAACTATATGCCGCACCTTTCCTGGATGCAGCTGGAGCGCTACTCCGACCAGTCGGCTTTTCGCAGGGAGCTGCTGCGCCTGGCGGCGGAAGAGAAACTGACGGGTACAGCTCTGACGTACGCCGCCCCCCGCCGCGCTCGCGAAGAACTATACGACACAGCCGTTGATCCGCATCAGGTGCACAACCTGGCGACGGACCCGGCATATGCCGACATACTGACCCGCTTGCGCTCGGAATTACTCAGGTGGCTGGAGGAAACGCGGGACGTGGGCTTTTTGCCCGAGCCGGACGTTCTTTCGATCACCCGCAATCTTCCTCCGTACGGCTGGGCGAAATCACAGGAGCGATATCCCACCGTGGATCTGCTGCGGGGGGTGGAACAAGTGGGGAACACGGTCACCTTGGAGGACGTCCAACGAGGGCTGAGGACTGCGGATCCCGCGGTTCGGTACTGGACGCTGGTGGCCGCCCAGGCGTCCCCCACGTTGGACGACCGAGTCCTGACTTGCCTGATGAAGGCGGTCAACGACCCGTCGCCCAGCGTCCGCATTGCGGCGGCCGGCCTGCTGATTGGGCAAGGTCGAACTTCGCCGGCATTGGCGGTGCTGGAGCGGGAATTACGGAGTTCGTCGGCCGACGTGGCGCTCCAGGCCGCCCGAACCGTCGAAGAACTACGAGAGTCGACTCGGGAGCTGGAACCCTCCGTCCGAGCAGTACTGGAGCAGGCGAAAGAGCGACTTCAAGAGCATCCGTGTTGGCTTTTCGTCACGTTCGCTCTTGAAGAAACCTTAGAGCAATGGGAGGAGAAGCAGGGCTGAGGTCTCAACGCTAACCGAGGAGAGAAAGGGACACTGTTTTCGTATTTGCACGGCGGCAGACGCGGGCGGTCGGAAGGGACCGCAGGCGTCTCGCCTGCGACCGAACGCCCGGTGACGGCCGAGACGGCCGTCCTCCGGCACGGCCACGGGCAAGGATGTCCTAGGGGCATTCCTGCCTGTGGCTGGAGGAAGAACCACGACCCACGGGCAAGATGAGGGCGTCTCAAAAAGGCTCCGTCCGCCGGCCGGCCTACAAGATGTTGTGGTGCGGGTTACCGAGGTGCCGATTAGGAGTATACCTCTGCTGGCAAATTGGGTTTTTGAGACGCCCTCAAGATGCCCGTGATACAAGGTACGGCCGGACGGCTACGGCTCACAAAAAGGAGGGGCCCACGCAGCACGGCGCCGTCCTTGTCCTCCCACCGTCTCCGGAGAGTTGTCGTCGACCACGTGGAGAGCCCCGACAATGTCGGCAATGTCTTTCGCCCACCGACACTCGGCAGTCGAATCGGAACAACCGACCGTCTTCTCCGTCTCGAAAGGCCATCCCCAGGCAGACTGGAATTCCTTAATCACCCGCTCTTGCGGACTCCATTCCGTGGCTATCGCGAAGACGTCCCAGGCGGTGTCATCCACCACGTAGGCACCATAATCCTTCAAGGCTTGAGCAAGCATTCGGGCCGGCTCCGTTCTCAGTTGCGCCGTATCGAAGTCGGAAGGCAGGGCCAACAACGCTCCCATTTCGAGAGCGGGTAACGATCCACCATACTCGTCGGCGGCATAGCCGTCCGCTTTCACCGCCGGCCATCGGTAGCCGGGAGTCGCGTCCTGCGGATCGTAATGGACGTACTTGTGAGCCCACACATTCACCTTGAGAGCATGTCGAATCACCCCTCCGG
>JAPXNP010000120.1:0-5790 GCA_033811955.1 Acidobacteriota bacterium | reverse complement strand
GGGGATACCTGTTGTCGCTACTCGCAACTTGTCCAGATCCCAAGTAGGACGTCGCCAGATCACGCCACCGTCGACCCGGTAATCCTCTGCTTCCAACAAGCACCGAGCAATTTCCAAACGGTCAGGATCCAGTCGCAGGTCCACCTTCAGACTGCCTAAAGACTCGTCTCCATAGCGTGCTTCTTCCAACCCCATCGTGGTCGTCAGATCCAGGCCTCTATCCGGGTCCCACCGCAAATCAACCTCACCCTCCAGACGCCCTGCGGGGCGGAAAGGGTACTGCAGCACAAAGTCCTGGGGAGGCCCGCCAAAAGCGCGGGAATACGCCCAAACCTCACGTGCCTCCGACGATTGGATCCGGGAGAAGACCTCGAGCTCCCCCCGGAAATTGACCCGTCCGTCGGCCAGCAAAGAAGTATCCGACGAACCCACGCGTGCTCCAAAAAACCGCACCCAACCGTCTTGCAGACGGAAGGGAATCTCCCCGGCCAACGTGGGAGCAGGTTCGATTTCTCTATCTTTCAACACAAACACGCGGTTACTCACGGTCCCTAGAACCTCGGCTCGGGAAAAACCCCAGCCGGGCCACGTCGCCCGTGCCTCCACATCAAGATCCGCCTCCAGAGGGAACGTGGTAACACCCCAGTTCCGGAGGACCGCCTGCAATCGAAGACGTTGCGCTTGAACCGTCCCCACCGCTTTGCTATCCCCTTTCCAAGGGATTTCAGCGGTGGCTTCCCCCAGGCCTCCGAAAAGCCGAAATCGGGCGCTCCGAATCCTGACCTGGCGCGAGTCAAAACCGAGCTCAACCCTCAGGTCCTCGAACGGCAAACGTTTGACCGTAAGACGAGAAGCCGATGCCACGGCCCGTCCAATAACTTTCCCCCCTTCTCCCTCTACAGAACCCGAGATGTTCAGCACTCCTTCCTCAACATCGTCCCTGAGGTCGGGCCAGCGGAGGTGCGGCAGGACGGTTTGCAGGGAGTAGTCGAACCGATACTCAACCGGAGAGCCCAAGTTCACCACACCCGCGGCCTCGCCCATGACACCTCCCCCCGAGAATCGGACCGCCTCGAAATCCATTCGGTCCCGGCCAACCTCAAAGGAAGCATCAATATTCCGCACCGGGATTAAGACCGATCCGATCTTTAGATCAAAATCGCGCAGTCGTACCTCCGCTATGTAGGCGCCCGAGTAAGCGAGGCGGTCCAGAGTTACGAATATTTCTCCACCCTCGTTGTCAAAAGAAAGTCGCTGATTCTCCCAGCGGATCTCCGCATCGCGGACACTCACCGAGGACACCTGGACACGAAACGCTCCCGACCCCCCTCCTCGAGTCCCTGTGTCGGAAGGGGCAAAGAGGTTCACCAGGTTCAGCCTCCCATTGGCTTCCTGCCGGACGTTTAGGATCAGCCCGTCGAGTTCTATCGAACGCAAGGTAACGGCACCCGAACCCGTCAACCATTGCCAAAGACCGAGACTCAGGCGCAACCGGTCGAATCCCACCAGGCAAGGGTGCTCTCCGGCCTCAGTCCCGGCAGCGGAAAGGCAGAAACCGCTGATCTCCACGGCTCCCCCAAAAGGCCTCAGACGCAGGGCGTCCAGAGTCACCTCCACCGGGTATCGTCCCTCCAAGAAGCTAACCGCTTCGACCCGCAGTCGATCTCCCAGCCAAGAAGATTGGAGAAACAGAAGCAGGCCCAGGATCAAGGCCAGAAGGACAAGAAGGATGACGCCACTCGCCAGGAGAATGCGGCTACGCCAGGTTCGCATCGATCGCATTGCATCATACCATTGCTTCAATTCTTCCCTGTCGACTTAGTCGGCCACATGCTTCCGATCCCCGGTCCGTTGACTTTGCGCAAACCGCCGGTTAAGATCCAGCGGGTTAAGGGCAGGTAGCTTCGGCGGCAAAATTGAGCGGTGTGTTCGCAGCTGAATCGGTGACTTGGTCAAAGATGGGCAGCCAACAAACGTGACCTCGGAGCGAACGCAGAAGGTAAGTTTAACAATTGCCAGCGACATCGCCCTGTTGGACCTCGTCCAGGAAGTCACCGCTCAGGTTGGGAAATTGACTGAGTTCACCGAGGATGATTTGTTCTGGGTGGGCCTAGCCGTGCGGGAAGCAGTTTCAAACGCGATAGAGCATGGAAACCGGGGTGACGTCGGGAAACCCGTTCATATCACATTTGAGTGGACACCGGGGCATCTTCGAGTGTCCGTGCGGGACGAGGGCAAGGGAATCGATGAGTCGGCCCTGCCGGATCCCTTGGCTCCGGACAACCTTTTGAAACCAAAAGGTCGAGGTGTCTTCTTTGTGCGATCATTCATGGATAAGGTCAGATTTCACGTGCTTCCCGAGGGGGGGCACGAAGTAGTCATGGACAAGTGGGTAAAGAAACAAGACGAGGGAGAGAATTATGCGAATTGAAACACGAACCGTCGGAGATGTGACAGTTCTTGATATCCAAGGCAGAATTACGATTGGGGAAAGCCCCGAGGTCCGGCGGGTGGTGCGCGATCTCCTCCAGGCTGGTCGGAAGAAGATCCTTCTGAATCTCGGCGGAGTCAGCTATGTAGACAGTTCCGGCATCGGGGAACTGGTCAGTGCATACACGACGGTTACCAACGCGGGCGGTCAGCTGAAACTCTTGAATCTAACGAAGAAGCTGGAGGAACTGCTGGCCATCACGAAATTGCTCACGGTCTTCGAGACGTTCGATGACGAAGCCAAGGCCATAGCCAGCTTCGCCTGATCGGCTTCTTCGACTCCAACAAGAAGGCCGCGTAGATCTCCGCCACCGGGAAGCCCGGAGTTGTCCTATGCATTGAGACTTCCCGGTGGCGGTTCTCAAGAAGAAGCCTTCCGGACCGTTTAGGACTTGCCTCAAATGGAGCAATATGTCGCCGCATTGGCGGCGGATGCGCCTTGGTGGGGACTGGGTCTTATCATCGCCGGCAGCCTTGCCGTACTTTGGCGGGGGGCGGACGTAGTCGTCAGCAAGGCTGTAATCCTTTCTGAGCTGTCAGGGATCCCCAAAGTCGTAGTGGGGGCCACCGTCGTGAGTCTTGGAACCACGACCCCCGAGACGGCCGTCTCGGTTTTGGCCGCATTGGGCGGCAGGCCGGGGTTGGCACTGGGGAACGCCGTCGGTTCCATCATTTGCGATACCGGTCTGATTCTCGGCCTGGCTTGCTTGCTTCGGCCGCTTCCTTTACATCGGCGCATCGTGAACCGCCAAGGCTGGATCCAGTTTGGTGCGGGTGTCAGCCTGGTTTTGGGTTGCTTGCCCTTTGGGAACCTTTCTCTGATTTTCGAGCAGGGCGGATCTCTTCCACAAGTCGTAGGCGTCGCCTTTCTTGTGGCACTGGTTGGCTATGCGGCGGTCAGCATCCGGTGGGCTCACGAAGGTGACCTGCCGGTGCCGGAGCTGATCGGCGAGAAAGACACAAGTACAGAGCAGGCACGGTTGCTCTGGGTCCTGCTTAAGCTGTTTCTCGGTTTGGCCGTCGTTATCCTCGCTTGCGAGGTCCTGATCCCGACAACGGCCGAGGCTGCCCGCCGTCTGGAAGTACCGGAGGGAGTAATTGCCGCCACGCTGGTGGCTTTCGGTACGTCACTGCCCGAGCTGGTCACTGCCGTCACCTCGAGCTTTCGCGGACATGGAGAAATCGCCGTGGGCAACGTTGTAGGAGCGGACATTCTCAATGTCCTTTGGGTAGCCGGTCTGTCTGCGGCCGTAACCCGGGGAGGTCTGCAAGTTTCTCCTGAATTTTTCAGCCTCTACTTTCCTTCCATGCTCTTTCTGCTTTTGGTGTTCCGGATAGGCATCGTGTACTCAGGCCGGTACCTCAGCCGCTTATTCGGGGGCATTCTCTTGACCGCCTATCTAATCGTCACGGTCGCCGGCTACTTATTCGAGTGAGAAGCGGTGACACTCTTCGGAAGCTCAGCGCGTTGTCCGGCTTGTTTTTTCCAACCAAACGGCAGCAGTTGTTCACATAGCCTTCCTGAAATCCGCGGATTCCGGTAGATCTTCGGAGAAGGGGCGTCTCCGCCGATTCCGTTGGGTGGAAGCCGCCGTATGAACGACTATCCGGGGTTGAAGATCCGTCTGATCTCTAGAACCAGGCAGTCGAAACCACCGTTTCAAAGCAACTTGGCGATGTCGTTTAGAATCACCAGGCCCATCAGCACGAGGAGGAACAAGAAACCTGCCTGGGTAATCCGCTCTCTAGCTTCCAGACTGAGATCTCTTCCCAAGATCGCCTCCACCAGCAGCACGGCAATCACACCCCCGTCCAAAACGGGGATGGGAAGCAGGTTGAAGATTCCCAACTGGAGAGAAATCAAGGCCATGAAACCGATCAGCGTCACAAAACCTTGGGCGGCGGCCTGGCCGGAGAATCTGGCGATCTCGATCGGACCGGACATCATCTTCAACGAAGTCCGGCCGGTTATCAGTCGACCGACAATCCGCAATGTCAGTACCGTGAGCTCGTAGTTCCTCTTCACCGAACGCTGCAGCGCCTCCACCGGGCCAAAGCTAACCCGCCGCGTGTCCATCCCGGTACTCGGCGCCACCGTGATGCCGACGCGTGCACGATCCCCGTCCCCTCGGGGAACGATCTCCGCCTCAAAGACCCGGCTGCCCCTCCGTACCGTCAGGCGTAACGGGACACCCTCGCTTCGGCCGATGAGGTCCAAGACCTCCGTGTAGTACTCCGCTCGAGTCTCTCCGTCGTCGGCGGCCAGAATGACGTCACCCTTTTGCAAACCCGCTTTCGCCGCGGGCGAATCGGCCTCGACATCGTTGACCAGGATCCACGTGGAAGGATACACACCAATGTATCCGGCGCCCGTCTCCGGCAGTTCCCGCAAGCGAACCAATCGCTCAAACTCCTGCTCCCCCCGCCTGAACCGTACCCGCACCGTCTCGTCCGACAAACCGACCACCACAAGTTGAAGCTCCTCCCAGGTCTCCACCGGTCGCCCGTCGACGGACAAAATCAGGTCGCCCGCTCTCAGCTCCACCTCCTCAGCGGGAGACTCGGGCGCCACGTAACCCACCACCGGGGGTTCGAACAGAAACGAAGGGACCTCCAGCCCGGTCGCGTAGACCCCGGCCAGCAGCACGACAGCCAACAGAAGGTTCATCGTAGGGCCGGCTACAGCCACTAAGAACCGGTCCTTCTTCGGACGCGAGAGAAACTCGTCGGCCGAACCACTCAGGGACTCCTCGTATTGCTCGCCCTTCATCTTGACGTAGCCACCCAAGGGGACGGCGCTGACCCGGTACTCGGTTTCGTCGCGGCGGAAGCCGAACAGGCGTGGACCGAATCCCAAGGAGAAGACCTCTACCCGGATTCCGAGCCACTGAGCGACCAAGAAGTGGCCCAGCTCGTGTACAAAGATCATGATCCCCAGGACAAAAACAAACGAAATCAGCGTCCAGCTCAGCGAGTTCAACCATTCCACGGCGTTTCACCTCAATTGACTATACATCTCCGCGTCAGTAGACCCCGATTCACGTCGGAAAGCCTTCAAACGCTGGGACGGCCCGTTCCCCGACGACGGTACCTCCCCAGTCGTAACAGTGTACGGGATACGGCAGGCCGCCGATGATTTCCCACCGGAAGAGAACCTATCCCCTGACAATTTCCCGGGCCTCTTCCCGGGCCACACGATCAGCCTCGAGAATGACCTCCAACGAATCGGCCGGACGTACCGGGCAGCGAACCAGGGTTTGCTCGATGAGAACGGGGATGGACGTAAAAGCGAGCCGTCCT
>JAPXNP010000119.1:0-5792 GCA_033811955.1 Acidobacteriota bacterium | reverse complement strand
GCCGAATTTGGACTTTCCGGATAAGTACCGCCGTGGAAGCGACTAACATGTCGCGGGCCTCAGCCCCGCGCGCCACATGGCGTGCCGGGAACCAACGCCCCCAAAACCTCCTCCCAAGGGTTACACCGCCCGCCTACCCCGAACCGTCCGAACTTGGTGTCGGTCATCCGCCCACGCGGTCACCGCAAGCCACCACACCGAGAGAACGACTACCGACCAAGAAATCTCAGAAGGACCCAACCCGGCGACCCCAGACCAAATCCGGGACCAAGCGCCCACCTGGTCCACTAACCGGTGGACCACCTTAGCCGGCAGCTTCTTGGCCTCTGAACGTCTCCTCAAGTGGAACACGGAAAAGAACTTTGCACACCGGACGCCGGAAAGAGTGCCCGAGATTCCACGATGTGACTCAGCACCCAGGAGAGCCCGGCCGGCAGGGGCCGCCAGGGTTCCGGCAAACCGCCAAAAGCCGAACCGACGCCCGGCCGGGGGAGCGCAGAACAAGTCGGCGGCCGTGGACCAAAACAGCGAGATCCCGACAACGAGTACGGCAACGGCTCCACCCGGTCCGCGGCACCCATCTCGTCATCTACTCGGCAGGTTAGGTGGTAGGCAGTCAACCAAAGCAAAACCGGATAAATGAAGGAATGAACGGCTTTCGCCCCGTCGTCTCTCGCGGCAACGGGTCCCGTTTGCCGACGGCCCGGACGGTCCGCCTCACCGCATCTCCCCGTGAGCACTCTAACGACTCACAGCCGGAGAAAGCACGTAAGCGAACCGGTCTTTCCCCGCGCCAAGAGATGTCGCCCCGAAAATCAACACCGACGCCCCCATCGCAAGGAAAGTCGGCGCTGGGCTTCGGTTGGGCGAAAGTCGCGGGAGGGACCACGTCCGGAGGTCCCTCCCGCGATCTATTCGTCGGCAACAAACTTGCTTCCCCGTCCCACGGCCTCGCCGTCCCTCCGGCCGGAAACGGCCCCACCGTCATGGGTCCCTCGGTCGCCGGCTGATTCCGCCGGGCCGTCACTACGCCCCGCGGCGGGCCAACTCCCGATCCATCATGAAAAGACCGTTAGACGAGTCACCGACGAGCTCCAGCTTGTCGATAACCTTCCGGACGGAGTCTTCCTCTTCCACCTGCTCTTCTACGAACCACATCAAGAACTGCTCCGAGGCCGGGTCTTTCTCTTTGCGCGCCAAATCCAGCAGATCATTGATCCTTCCCGTAATCATCTGCTCATGGGCTAGAGCCGCATTGAAAGCTTCCAAGGCCGAGGCGAAGCCGACCTTGGGGCCGTCCAGTTTGCCCAGGGTGACTTCGCCCCTTCGGCTTAGGATGAAGTCATAAAACTTGGCGGCATGCTCCGTCTCCTCTTTCGCTTGCACCTTCATCCAGTGAGCAAACCCTTCCAGACCCGTCGCGTCAAAGTACGCAGCTATGCCAAGGTAAACATACGCCGAGTTCAGCTCCGCCACCAACTGCTCGTTAAATGCCTTTTCCAGTTTCTTCGTCCACATGTTCCATCTCCTCCTGCTTTAGAACGTCTTCAGAGTCGATTTTAAGTAGTTGTACCCCAATCAGTTAACTCTGTCATATAGCAAGAGACGCGAGGGAGGGGAGAGAAGTTTCACCGGACGGCAAAGCATCCCTCAAGTAAGGGCGATCGATCTGCAACGGAAAACGGTGAAGCGACGGATCAGTGCTTCCCTGCGGCTTCCACCGCCCTCCAGACTCGCAGAAAGTTGCCTCCGGCGATCTTGGCCACATCCTCCTCGGAGAATCCCTGCCGCACCAGCTCGTCCAGCAGAGCGGGATACCGGGAGACGTCCTCCAAGCCTACGGGAAGGTCGCCGTCCAACCCTTCGAAGTCGGATCCGAAGCCCACGTGGTCGATCCCCACCAGGGACACGATGTGTTCGATGTGGTCGGCCACGTCGGCGACCGTGACTTGAGGCGGCTGAGCTTCCGCCCGCAAGGCGTCCAGGTGAGCGCGAGCCTCCGCCGAGCCGGCTTCCAGTCGTCGAGCCTTGAGATAGGACCGAAATCGGCGGTTGATCTCCTCTTGCTTCCTGCGATACTCGTCGTTAAGGAACATCCGCCCGAAGTTCACTTGCACCACGCCCCCAGTCTCGGCGATACGGCGGATCAGCTCGTCGCTGAGATTTCGCTCCCAACCCGGAGTGAATGCTCGACAAGACGAGTGAGAAGCAATCACGGGAGCTCTGGTCACCTCCAACACCTGTTCGGTGGCGGCGTCGGAAAGGTGAGAGACATCCACCATGACTCCCATGTCGTTCATTCTTCTCACCAACCGCCTGCCCACCGGGCTCAGGCCCTGCCAGAGACGTGTCTCATCATAGGAAGCGTCGGCCAAAAAATTACTGAGGGAATGAGCCAAACCGATGTATCGGATTCCCCGGCCCACGAAATGTTCCAGGTACTCACCCGACTCCCCTAAAGGAGTCCCGTTTTCCATTCCCAAAGCAAGAGCCACCTTGCCGTTGCGAAACGCCTCCTCTACCTCGGAAGGACTGTCAGCCCGCACGAACCTGTCGGGACAGCTTTCCGCCAGTCGGTCGACCAAGTCAATCAACTTTTCCGCTTGCCGGAAAGCTTCTTCGGCCCCCAAGGCGGCCGGCACGTAGACGGCGGCGAAAACGGCATCCAAACCTCCGGCCTTCGCCTTGCTCCAGTCGAATTCGCCGGAGCCCTCGATCGCGACATCCTCCCACTTCCGAAGAAGCCGATACGGCAGGTCCACATGGCTGTCCAGCAACAGGATGCGATGTGCCAGTTCTCTACCCGGGACGACGGGGTCTTCCGTTGCAATCCCATTCCCAGTCACTAGGACACCGGGAACGAAGAGCAAAACCGCCCAAAATCGCCCGAGCCCGGCACATCGATGAAGACACATAGCAACCTTCCCTTACTCCAGCCCAGAGTATCCGAGGCGGACACTTCAACGTCGGCCCATTCTTACCAACTCCCGAGCGCTTGTATCAACCGACGCAGGCGGGACGCTCCTGCTGCGCTACTGCCGGCGGCGGTGCCGCAACCGATCCACCGTCACCGCCAGGATGATGATACCGCCGGTAACGATTTCCTGGATCCAGTTCGCCAGGCCCAACTTCGTGCACCCGTTGCCTACCACGGTCATAATCAGGGCGCCGACGATCGAACCCGGGATCGAGCCCTCTCCTCCCGCCAGGCTGCCTCCTCCGATCACCACGGCGGCGATCACATCGAGTTCCATCCCCAGGGCCGTCGTTGGATCTCCCAACGTCAGATAGGAAAACTGCAACACGCCTGCAACACCGGCGAACAAACCTCCCAGGCTGTAAATGAACAACTTGGTCCGCTCCACCCGGACACCGCACAGGCGAGCCGTCGCTTCATTGGAACCCACGGCGAAGACATGTCGGCCGAAGCGTGTGTAACGAAGCAGACCTGCGGTTAGAAAAGCCAGGATCACCGTCAACCAGACTCCCCAAGGGAGGAGGAGGCGGCCGCCACCCCCGGCGACCGTGCTCAAGAGTTGATTCAGCCAGGTCTCCGGTGCAAACACCATCTGTTCCCCGGCAAAGCCCTTCGCCAAACCGCGGACGGCTCCCCACATACCCAACGTTACGATGAAAGGGCTCAAACCCAGCCTGGTAATCAGCAAGCCGATCAAGAGCCCGCACAGGGTTCCCGTCATTACACCGCCCAAAGCAGCCGCCAGGGGGCTCCAACCGGCTTGCAGCAACAGAGCGATCATGACCGTACACAAGGCAATGTTGGAACCGACGGAAAGGTCGATGCCCCCAGAAACGATAATCAGCGTCATCCCGAGGGAAGCCGTTGCCACGACGGCCGTCTGGAGAAGCATGATCTCGACGTTGTCCAGCGTCAGAAAGGTAGTGGGTCGAAGGGAACCAAACAGCACCACCACGAAGGCTAAACCTGCCAGAGGTCCGAAGCGGTTCAGCCACATCCTCCAGTACCCTGATCGATTCCGCATGAACCCTCACCCGGCGGAGTCCCCGAGGATTGAACCAAGGCCACGCAGAACCCGTCCAAGCCTCACCCCGCTCACCTATTCACCCGCCTCAGCCGGCGGTTCCCGTCGCTTCCACCATCAGATCGTGTTCCGTCAGGTTCTCATTGACCCGTGCCGGACGCAATTCGCCCCGACACATCACCGCAATGCGATCACAGACACCAAGCAGCTCGGGCAAATAGCTGCTGACCATTAGGACGGCCTTGCGGGGCCGCCCCGAACCCGGTTCCCCCGCGGCCGAACCGTCGATCAAACGATAAATGTCCGCCTTCGATCCTACGTCGATTCCTCGCGTCGGCTCATCCAGCAACAGAACGTCCACGTCGTGATACAACAGCCGGGCCAACACCACCTTCTGCTGATTCCCTCCCGACAGCTCGAAGACCCGCTGCCGGGGACCGCGGCAACGGATGTTCAGCAGGCGAAGCCACGGGAGAACCGATTTCTCCTGCCGACCGGGGAGCACCAGTCCGCCGGGACCCAAACCGTCCAGTTTCGACAGGGTCAAGTTGTCCGCCACCGAAAGTCCCAGGGCTAAGCCTTCCCGCTTGCGATCTTCCGGCAACAGCCCGACGCCCTGGCGCCATCGTAGATACGGACTTGCCGGCCCGAAATACGCTCCCACCCGGATACGACCGCGGCGAACCGGTTCTAAACCGAAAATGGTTCGGAGCAATTCCGTCCTTCCGGCCCCCACCAGACCGGCTATCCCGAGAACCTCACCGCGAAACAACTGGAAGCCGGCCGAACGCACGAGGTTTCCGCCGGCCAGGGCCTCCACCTCCAAAACTACTTCCTGCGGCTTTCGCGCCGAGCGGACGTACATATCCTCCAAAGAGCGTCCCACCATAAGAGCGGCCAATCGGTTCGGATCCACATCGCACGTCCGCCCTTCCGCCACCACTCGACCGTCCCGTAGAACCGTGTACCGATCACTGATACGGGACACCTCTTCCAGGAAGTGAGAAATGTAGACGACGGCGTATCCCCTCCGCTTCAGATCCGCAATCAGCCCAAACAGCCGTTCGATATCCCGTCCCGTCAGACTGCTGGTCGGTTCGTCCAAGACCAAGATGCGGCAGCCGACCGCCACGGCTCTGGCCAGTTCCACCAACTGCTGCTCGGCGACGGAAAGTTCTCCCACCCTGTTCGCCGGGTGACGGTGAGCCAGACCCAGCTGTTCCATGGCCTCCTTCGCCACCCGACGCAGAGTCGCCCGGCGCAACCAGGGACCATAGCAGGGCTCCATGCCCAAGAGAATGTTTTCTTCGATGGACAGGTGGGGAGCCAAGGCCAGCTCCTGGTAGATCATGGCCACACCCGCCCGGCGGCCTTCCAGTGGGTTGCGAGGACGATATGGGACTCCGTCGATCCAGATCCGACCTGCGTCGGGCTGGTAGGCTCCCGACAAGATTTTCATCAGCGTGCTCTTGCCGGCTCCGTTCTCCCCCACCAGGGCATGAACTTCGCCGGCGAAAACCCGCAAGCTGACGTCTTCCAGGGCGACAGTCGCCCCAAAGCGTTTGCTGATGCCCTCCATGCGAAGCAAACCGCCCGGTGGCTCCACGATCTATTCCAGTCCCCGCCCAATCATTTGCCGCACGTCCGGATCCGAAAGGTCTTCCTGTGTGATTACGCGAACCCCGGTGTCAATCCGGGGGGGCACCTCCTTGCCCTGTATGTGCTCGACGACCGTCTGCACCGCAAGATATGCCATGCGCAGAGGATTTTGGATCACCAAAGCATTGACCT
>JAPXNP010000118.1:0-5838 GCA_033811955.1 Acidobacteriota bacterium | reverse complement strand
CCCCAAGACAACCCAGATCGATTACCGCCTCTCCCACGCCGCTGTTGCCGGTCCGCGGATCGCAAAGATACACAGGGGCGACGCCGGTCAGGTACGAGTCGGTTCCGAAGAACGCCCGTTCCACACCTGCGCTTCCCAGCGGACCGCTGAAACTCAGAGACGTCACGGGCGTACCGCTGGCAAACGTGGTGATTCCCGACCATTGCCATCCGTCAAAGACGGCCTTGGTGAACCCGTTCCGAAAACCACCCTTGGCAAGCGACGGAACCTGATACGTGTAGGAGAGGTTGAAAATGTGGGTCCGGTCGTAACTTAGGACACCATAGTTCCGCCCTTTATTGTCCAGGGGATCAATCTCGGTGTAGTCGCCTCCCGGCTTTGTTCCCAACACCTTCGAGAATGTGTATGTCGCGTAGTACTGCAGCCGCTGCCCCGCCTGCCGTCGCAGCGTCGCCTGCAGGGAGTGGTAATTCGAGTTGGTCGAGTACTCGGTATTCATGATGTTCCCGTAGGCTCCGAACGGCAAGAACTGCGCTCTGGCCTGGTCGTTCAAGGCGACTCTTTGAATCGGATCCGACAAATCCGCATTGCCTACGGTTCCACTCAGGAACGTGCCCGGAGGGATAGCGTTGATGTCCCGCTGAGCCGACAAGTGACGTCCAAACGTTCCCACGTACGCAACCTCCAGAACCTGGTCGAACGGAAGTCGACTGGCCAGCGAGAGACTTCCGTTTGTCACCCGTGGAACGTCTATCGCATCGAGTGTCTGACTCCGCATGGTGACTGAACCCAGACGACTGAAAGGATCCACTTCACTGATCGTGTTGTAGGTCAGGCCCTCACCCCCTCCCAGACTTTGACCGGACCAGGTGTCGATGGACGCGTTGTACTGGTTCGGCGGAGTCTGCAAAACCCAGTACTGGGTATTCCCCTGCGGACGGTTGTAGAACACACCGATGCCGGCCCGCAGCACAAAGCCGGCGTCTCCCCGAATATCCCAGGCGAAGCCCACCCGCGGCATCACCAACAGACTGGGATCTTCGCTGATTCCTTTAGGAATCTCATCGTACTTGGCGAACCGTACACCATTCGGACGAGTCACATCGCCGCCCGGGAACGGGCCTTCTCCGGGCAGGTAATCAGCCGGCGCAAACACGAGCTCCAGTCCGTCGCGCTCGTAGTTATTCGGCCAGTAAGCAAATCGCACGCCCAGTTCGAGAGTCAGGCCCGGGCGCACTTTCCAGTTGTCCTGGACATACCACTCATAGTTCCATAGCCGAAAATGCCCCACCGGCGTACTGGTCGTCTGCCCGTAAGCCGCAATCCGTCCCACCAGGAGGTCGCCATAATCGTTCCCGGTGTTTCCCGGCGTCCAGGTGGAGCCGAGCTCGAACGCACCTTCATCGTCGCCGTTGAAGTTCTGCTTCTTGTTCGCCTGCTCGATAAAGCCGCCGAACTTGAGAGCGTGCGCACCGACAACCTTGTTGAAATTGTCAATCACCGAAATGCTGTCGTTGTGCGCGAACATCGGCAAGCCACCAGGCTCCCAAAACTCCCCGAGCCCCTGCCCCCACGAGAAATAAGCGACCGGAACGTACTGGTTACGAATCTGCGAGGGATCGAACAGCCCCCGATACTCCGGCATCCCGAGTGTCGACAAGAGAAGACTCTCAGGTTCCTTGTAATCGTTGTCGAGCTCCAGCTTACTCGCGCTGACCACCAACTCGTTGGTGGTGGTTGGATTGAGGACCTGCACCAAGTTGGCCGACAAGGACCGCCCGAGGTTGTCACCCTGTACGTGGGACGGCAACTCGAACCGCGACGAGTCCCACCAGATACCGCGGTTCATTTCCACCTCTTCCGTCTCACGCCCTAACCGCACGTACAATTTCGTGTTTTCGCTGAAGTTGTAGTCGAAGCGCATCAAAAGCTGCGTACGATCGGTCGGAGCCAAAGCACCGTAGGCGTAATTGTAACGGTAGTCGGTCGTAGCAGGGTCCAGGTTCGGTGCCGGATACAGATCCGTGAAAACCTTGCCCCAGGGATGGATGTAAGGAGACAAATCGTTATTCGGAGCTGCTTCGCCCGCACCCGGATAGCCTTGGGGGATCAAGACGGTCTGAGGTTGCCCAAAATTCAGACCTTTTCCCTCCAGCAGCTCACTATAGTCGCCCTGGCGCTGCTTAAGCGTAGGGACAACCCCCAACACCGATCCGGAATCCACATCCTGCAACTGAACTTCAAATCCTACGAAGAAAAACAGCTTGTCACGGTTTCGGTTGAAATTCGTACCTGGAAAAAGGACCGGGCCACCAACGTTGAAACCGGGGTATTGAAACTTACTTTCCGGCCGAGGGGACCCGATCAGATTGCGGGATCGATCATTCGCCGCCAACTTGTAATGGCGAATGTAATCGTAAACCGTTCCATGGAACTCGCTGGTACCGCTCTTGCTAATAGCGCTGATCTGTACTCCACTCGTCCCGTGCTCAGCCGAATAATTCGACGTTTGCACGGTCACTTCTTGAACCATTTCCGGGTTCGCCGTCAGGATCGTTCCGTTGTTTGAGCCGATATCCTGCATCCGAGCGCCGTCAAACGTAACGATGTTGAATTCCCCCCGCAGTCCGTTCACGTTGTATGCGCTGTTCTGGTTCGAACCTCCCCCGAAAGACACGCTTTGCAACTGTTCCGAGGTCGGAGCCACAACACCCGGCAGGACCCGCAACAGCTCGAGCGCGCTACGCCCAATGATCGACAGGTTGTCGATTTGTTGAGCCGTAATGGTGTCTTCCTTGGCCGGAGTTTCCGTCTTGATGAATTCGGCCACGGAAGTGATTGTGATGGTCTCGGTCATCTCGCCCAGTTCGAGAGTTACCGAGACGCCGCGCGCCTCCGCCGGGCGCAGTACCAAACCGGTTTCCTCGTAAGTTTTGAAACCCGGTAGTTCCACCCGCAGCGTGTGAGGCCCCGGGCGTAGGGCGCCGAAGAAGAACCCTCCGGATTCGTCGGTTATCGTGTGCCGCTCATCCTTCGTGTTTTCATTGATGATCGTCACGTCCGCTCCCGGGACCACAGCGCCGGTGGGATCCTTCACGGTTCCGCGTAATGAGGCGCTACCGGCCGACTGGGCCGCCACCCACGTCCCTCCAACCAGGAGCAGTGCGCACAGTACTACCCCCCAAACTAAAGGTTGCTTCATGACTCTGCTTCTCCCTCCGTAAACCTGAAACTAATTAAAACGCACCACACTCTCACTGACCACCTTCACATCAAGGTCGAACCCCCCAAAACGGAAGATGTGCAATGGCGAGATGGTACCTTCGGCTCTCCCCGGGGTCAAGCTTGGAGAACGCTGGTAAGATAGTGATCCGAATACACTTTTGCGCCCTCTTACTATAACTTACATCGCCTGACATACCGATACTTCAGCACACATTTTGACCGACCGAAACGCCCCGAAGGTCCAACCGACGCCGATAGCCCGATTCCAAGGACCTATCGACAGCGCCCTCTAGCAACCAAGACTGAGCATATGTATGCTTCAAGGGTGAGGGGCGGTGATCGGAGTGCTCAGCCCACTTAGGCCGTACAAGACGACGCGACTGCACAGGAATCCACTTCGCTTTCGTGCCGGGAGGACGGCTGTGGGAGGAATGGAGGTGCCCCGACCGGCCGGTGGAGACCTCCCGGCAAATTCGAGAAACGTCGGTTCCTCCCCGGTTGGACAAGGGAATCGGACGGAAGAAGGTGAACCGCCCGGATTCACCTGTTTTTTTAATGTTTAAGGAGGTAGTCAGTGAAAATACGAATCTGGTTGTTGAGTTTGCTCGCGGTGGGCCTAATGTCTCTCTCTGTACCCCTTTCGGCCCAGCAACCGCTCGAGGGGGCCTGGCTTGTCACCGAACAAGCCGGCGAGCGCACCTTTGCTTCATGGCTGCGGATTACGCACCAGGAAGGTGTCGGCTGGAAAGCCCTCTACCTGCACCGCGGCGGTCATCCCATGCCCTGCGACGTTATCGTCCAGGGAAATCGAGTGGAGATCCAGATGGTGCCGGAGTCTCACTATGAGGGCGATCGAAACGGCCCGTGGCCGAAGCTCTCCGGCACCTTGGACGGCGACATATTACGGGGCACCGGAGCCAGCGGGGAAAGATCGTTCACCTGGGAAGCCCGGCGGGCTCCCGACCGCATGGAGGGGCAAGACCGAACCGTTACTTGGGGCGAACCGTTGCGCTTGTTCAACGGGCGCGATCTGACCGGTTGGGAACCGGCCGACTCCCGCAGCAGCAAGTGGCAAGCGGCCGACGGCATACTGGTCAATCAGGCGAGCGGAGCCAACCTTCGCACCTCCGCCACGTTTCGAGATTTTAAACTCCACATCGAGTTTCGGATCCCTCCCGGCAGCAACAGCGGCATCTATCTGCGGGGCCGATACGAAAGTCAGGTGGCCGACGATTACGGTAAAGAACCTTTCACCCGAATGGTCGGTGGCATCTACGGGCAAATCGCTCCGGTTGTCAACGCCACCAAGCCGGCGGGCGAATGGAACATCCTGGACGTCACGCTCATTGGATATCGTGTCTGGATCGTCCTCAACGGCCAGACGACCGTCGACGGCCAATTAATCGGCGGTATCACGGGAGGCGCACTGGACTGCGACGAACAGGCTCCCGGTCCCATCTTGCTCCAAGGAGACCACGGTCCGGTGGAGTATAGAAATATCGTTCTGACCCCGGCTCGCTGAACTTGTGGTGACACGCCCCGGGGCTCGGATACTTGCCCCGGGGCCTTTCTTTCCTCGGCACACTGCAGTCGACGGCACCTGGGAATTTGCAGGTGTCCTAAGCGTCGGTTGCGCAAAGATTCCGGCCCAGGCCAACCAGGTTACCCGGCTTCCAACGTCTCACGGCCAGCCGGGCTGGCGGGCACTCAACGTTCGCAGGATAGAAGCGATCTTACGCTGCTCGTTGAAAGTCCCGCCGTCCGGTCCGCTGCGCCGTTCCATCCGACAACACGGCACCCAGCTTTGAATACCGCGTCGAAGTCTTCTGATTCCAGAGGGGATCCTCGGACCCCTCACCTGTAGTCTCCCAAGCTGAAATAGCGATCTTTCGCGCTGGTGAGACAGCAACGACCCGGACGTCGCAGAAACCTTTTGAAGCTTGCAGGCCTTCCGGCGAACGCGGGGTCCCAACATTGCGCCAATCACTCGGCTGAACCGAGTATCCGGAAACCTCCTCTGAACCGTGGACTCCCGCGCACCCGGCGCCTCTGCACGATCCGAGCTCCCGGTAGGTACGACTCAGACACGCCAGCCGGTCGTCAGCACAGGTCAATTGACACTAAGGTAATTGTTGCCTATATTGCCAAAGGTGAAACTGGAGGCCGTCCAAAAAGCGCGTCTTGAAGCCCAGGCGCGAGTCATCAAGGCTTTGGCCCATCCCACACGCCTCCTGCTCGTACAAGAGCTGGCGAAGGGCGAGCGCTGCGTGTGCGACCTCACCCAACTTGCGGGCGCTGACATTTCTACGGTCTCGAAACATCTTGCGCTTCTCCGCAGTGCGGGCGTGCTTGTCAGTGAGAAGCGGGGCACCCAGGTTTTCTATCGTCTCAACATGCCCTGCGTTCTCAAGATCCTGGATTGCATCGATCCCATCCTACGTAAGAGCGCTCAGGATCACCTGGCCTTCCTGTCAGACCGAAGCGTACAGTAAGGCTCTCCGCTCCAAAACCCTCTCGACCCGGCAGACCGCCGCCAAAGATGCGGCGCGAGGACCGAAACGCCTCCCTTCCACGGCAACGTCAATCGACCTGCGAGTAGTAGAGTTCGACCCG
>JAPXNP010000117.1:0-5866 GCA_033811955.1 Acidobacteriota bacterium | reverse complement strand
ATCGCCTTCTCCTCCCGATAGGGAATCCCGGTCACGGTATTGACCCGGTTGACGACATAACGCATCAGATCCTTGAAGTCGGCGATCAGCTGGGGGTCCGTCCAGAACGCATCTCGGTCTTTGCCCCGCAAAGCAGCGAAGTCACCGACCCCGCCCCACCACTGGAAGTTGTTGATAAAGGGGATAATGAGGCGGATCCCGGTTTCGTCGGCCAAGGCCAGTACCAAATCCAGCGTTCGGAATGCCGTCTCGTTATATTTCCCGATTCCTTCCACGTACTTGGGAGTGTCCGCCGGCACAGAAGCCTGATACACGGGGAGCGTGTACGTCCGCACCACGCGACCACCCAACTGGCGAATTGTTTCCAAAGCGTCCCGAATTTCATATTCGTCGGGAAAGCGGTACGGCATCGTCCTTTCGAATGCCAGGTCGTCTTCGACGTAGTGGAGGTTCGGAACATTGAAAGAAATAAAGCGGAACTCCCGATCGCCCTCAAATAGGCGGTCGCCTTCGCGGCGGACGAACTGCTCTAACGGACTCCCCAGTGCGGAGCCTGCCACGGCCGCCAACATGAAACCAATCACCAGACTTCTCATCGTCCCCCGATCTTTTCCGAGAGCTCCCGCAAAGGCAAGTGGACTCCAGGCCGACAGGCGGCCGGAACCATCTTCATTTGACGAAGGATCTCACATCCCCGGGCGACTGAAATCCTAACTCTGGGCCGCCGGCACGCAGCATCACAATGGGCGCGAACAGGTCTAAGTGAAGCCGGCGTCGTTTAACAAGATTCTCCCAAGCATCACGATAATGAAGTGTCGCCCGACCGACGGTTTCCCTCCGCCTTAAACCCGGCAAGTTGAGCAAAACCTAGTATCTCAATCCTGAGCGCTCCGAGCCCCATTGTCAGCCGTCCGTCGCCCGGGCAGGTACTCCACTGAAGGAGTTCGGCGGACGGGTTGAGGAAAGAGATTCATCAATTGCAGAAACTCCTCAGGCATGTCGGTCGATACCGGCAACCCGAGCTCGGCGGCTTGCGCAGCCGTGATGGGATAGTCGTGGGTCCATCGTCCGCTCGACAGGGTCTCGGCCAGTGACTCCGCCTGCTCCTCGGGAAGACGATTCATCAAGAGTTCCTTCACGGATTCCCGGACCTGCCGGACGGCCTTCTCGGCCTGGTCGGCCAACAAGAGCGTCTCATCGTCAATCCGCTCCAGCGGCTTTCGCTCCACAACCTTAAGAATGGACGCCGCGGCGTATTGACCGATCTGTGGGTCCACGGGGCCTAACACGGCATGCTCGCACATGACGATCTCGTCGGCTGCCAAAGCAATCAAGGTCCCACCCGACATCGCATAGTGGGGCACGAATACGCGTACCCGCTCACGATGGCGCGCCAAGGCTCGCGCGATCTGCAGAGAGGCCAAAACCAGGCCGCCGGGAGTATGGACGACGAGATCGATCGGAACATCGTCGTCCGTCAGATGAATGGCCCGAATGACCTCTTCGGAATCGTTGATGTCGATGTACCGCATGAAGGGAAATCCGAGAAGACTCATCGTCTCTTGTCGATGTACCAAGAGGATGACTCTGCTTCGGTACTTGGCCTCGATCCGCGCAATGAGGCGGGCCCGACTGGCTTCCAGCATCCGTTGCCGGATGACCGGTTGCAAGGCCGAGATCATGACAAAGATCCAAAAGATTGAAAAGAAGTCCATATCTCGATGCCATCCTTAAGGGTGTCCCCAAACTATACTGTGTCCGCCCCTTCAAAAAGGCAGATCCCACACCCCCCGATAATCATACTCATCCGCGAAACGCTTTCCGTATAGCGAGGGCATAACGAAGAGCCGATGTAGAACGACGCCGGCCACGAATCCGCCGATGTGAGCCCACCAGGCGATGCCGCCCACTCCCTGGGAAACAAACAGTGAGGCGGTGCCGGAAAAGAACTGGATGATGAACCACAGTAGCAGGTAAACCGAAGCCGGAAGAACAAAAAAGTATGGGAGAAAAAGGATCGGTACGAACGTAATCACGTGGGCTCGTGGAAACAGAACGAAATAAGCCCCCAACACACCCGAAATGGCCCCGGAAGCCCCCACCGCCGGAACGCTGGACGTGGGGTTGAGTAACACGTGGACGATCCCTGCGCTCAGTCCGCAAAGGACATAAAAGATAAGAAACCTGAGCGAACCCATGCGATCCTCGACGTTGTCACCGAAGATCCAAAGGGTCCACATATTCCCAATCAAGTGAGCCGCTCCGCCGTGGAGAAACATATTGGTGAAAAAAGACCAATAGGCCTCCGGCGGAAGGGCCATCCACCCGGCCCACTCGCCGCCGATAAACCTTGCGGGCACCAGCCCGAACACATAGAAAAGCGCCTCCAGCCCGTCGGGAGAGAGCGTCATTTCCAGCCCGAAGACGAGCACATTCAGGCCGATCAGGGCCCAAGTCATGATCGGGGGACGTCGGGAAGGAATTGTGTCACGGAGAGGAAACATGCCAGGCAACGCGCATTGAACAATGACTTTGGAAAGAAGTCAAGAGAGATCCGCCGCCGGGGGAAGCGGCGGATCTCTAGGAGGGATTTTGGAGGGAAGTTAAAACCTCTTTCAAGAAGCCGTCCAACCTGTGGGGATGTTCTCCTACCTGAGGGGGGATCAGGTAACCTACTCGAGAACCATTCCCTTCGCGCTGACGACTTCGCACGTGTTTCCTAAGAGCAAAGTCCGTTCCACATGCGATTCAGAGGACGTAACATGCTGATGCCGAACGAGTTGAATCATTGCGATCAATCTCCCGCTTGGTCGCCGCCGCCCGGCGAAGCAGATGAATCATAGATCATATGATTTTTTGTCTTTGGCTGTTCGGAAATCCTATGATCTTTTCCAGGATGGTGACCCATCGTTTCGGTCGGAAGACGGACGGAATGCAACAGCGACGAGGTCGGCAACAACAGTCGACCTCAAGTACCGTAAAATGGGAACCGGGGCACCGGAGTCGGGCCCTCAGTCTCAATCCGGTTATGCACAGTAAGCGAGTGCCTGAGATACGAAGATTGTTTCGCCGATTTCAGCTTCCGAGTGAGCCGGGTGCGAAACTTCTTCTGGCACTGGGATTGCTCTTAACGGCGGTGAACGTCGTGGGTATCTGGGGAATCGTTTACTCCGGCCGGGAGGCGACGCAGCAGTTGTTGAATGATCTCGAGCTTCAGGCGGTGGCGGCGGCCAGAAGTGTCGAGGCGGCGTTAGCGTCAACCCGAGCGGATTTCGTCTTCCTGGTCGAATCCCCGCCGATCTCCTCCTTGCGTGCGACGTTTTCCGAACCCGACCCCGTAGCACGGCGATGGCGGCGACTCGATGTCGATTCGACTCTCCTATTGTTTTTGGCCTCTCATCCCGAAGTAGAACGGATTGTGCTTCTTTTGGACGGGAACCCGGTGATGGCCGCCTCACGTCGAGAGGGAGCCCCGGTTTTGGTTCCACCTCCCGAGCAGCCGATGGAAGACCCTTCGGAAGGTAGATGGATTAGGGGTTCCTGGCAGCCCGGTAGGCCGGAGACGGGAGTCCGCATTGAAGGCTGGTTGTCACTCGACGCTCTGCTGGCGATCGCAGCCCCAGGCCGCAGGTTTGAACTTTTACGGGGCGAGGACACCTCAGGCGTTCAGGTCTCCCGGGACGGTGAATCCTTAACAGTGGAAGTCCCGGTGCGCGATCCCGACTGGAACCCACCGGTCGACTGGCGACTCGTGGTAACGGAACAACGCACAGGTCTCCTCGAATCCATCTCACAGTTGACCATCCGCTACCGGACCACCCTTGCCGTCAACGTCGTGATGTTGTTGCTGGCGGCCGTACTCGGTGTCATCGCTATTCGGCAAGTCCGTCACGGTATCGCTTTGGAACTGGAGAACAGGCAACAGGCCCAGATTCGGGAGTTGGAACGGCAGATGTTGCATAGCGAGCGGTTGGCTACAGTGGGCCGCCTGGCGGCTTCGATGGCTCACGAGATCAACAATCCTCTGGAGGGGATGGCCAACTACCTTCTTCTGTTGGAGGACGAGCTGAAGTCGGCGGGTGCCGAAAACTGTCTGGTGTACGTTGAGAAGGTGCGGGAAGGACTTCGGCGAACGGCGGGGGTGACCCGGCGGGCCTTGACCTTCGCCGACCCGGGTCGGAAACCCAACAGTCCGGTGGTGGTGGAGGACGTCTTGGCGGAAACCCTCGAGTTCGTCCGGGGGAGCCGGCTGTTCAAGCAAGTGACGGTTACCGTCGGCAAAACGGATCGTCGCCATGTGATCCTGGGGAACCCAGTAACTTTAGGACAGGCGTTCTTGAATCTTCTAATCAACGCCGCAGAACTGCAAGGTGGAAACGGCTCTATCGACATCTCCTTCGCTGAGCAAGACGGCGGAGTGACGGTAAGCATAGCCGATCGAGGTCCCGGAATCTCTCCGGAACTTATGCCCAAAATCTTCGAGCCTTTCTATTCGGAACGGGGATCCAGCGGACTTGGTTTGGCCATTTGCCGGACCATTGTTCAGAATCATGACGGTCGTATCGAGGCGGGCAACCGACCGGGAGGAGGAGCCGTCTTTACTGTGTGGATTCCCTTGTACCGGCAACCGGAAGACCAAACGGAAATCCCGCGGGCTCAGGCCGTGGAGCCGAGATCGGACCCGAAAGCCGTCCATTCGGGGAGAGTCGGGGAGATTGGGACAGTAACGAAGTCAAGGTCTTGAAGCGCGATGGCGAAAAGAGCGACAAGAAACCTGGGTACGATCCTTCTCGTGGACGACGAGGACTACGTGCGCGACTCCTTGTCTCTGGTGCTGGAACGGCGGGGGTTTCTCGCTCGGACGGCCGCGGGAGCGGAGGAGGCTTTGCGGCCTGACATCCTTGAAGGCGTCGATGCGGTGATCACCGACTTGAAGATGCCGGGAGTGGGTGGTCTGGAGCTTCTTAAACGGATCAAGGCGAAAAGGCCCGAACTGCCCGTGATTGTTCTGACGGCTTACGGGAGCGTCCCCAGCGCCGTCGAGGGGATGAAGGCCGGAGCTTACGAATTTATGCAAAAGCCGGCCGACATCGAGGAGCTCATGCGCGTCCTCGAGCGGGCACTAGCAGAGAGTGCGCGACAGAGGGAGCTCGAATACCTTCGGAGTCGAACCGGCGGTCAGCGGGAACCCTTGGGTCGTAGTCGCGCCTGGCGACGCATTTTGGAACTCGTAGAGGCCGCCGCACCCACGGATTCCACTGTCCTTCTCTTGGGAGAATCAGGTACCGGAAAGGAAGAGGTGGCTCGACTGATTCATCGGAAGAGTTTGCGCCATGATCGTCCGTTTGTGAGTGTAAACTGTGCGGCAATCCCCCTGGACCTCTTCGAAAGCGAGTTTTTCGGTCACTGCAAGGGAGCCTTTACCGGGGCCACCAGGGACCGCGACGGTCGCTTCAAGGTGGCACACACGGGAACCTTGTTCCTTGACGAGATCGGTTGTCTCCCCGAGTCGGCGCAAAGCAAGGTCTTGCGCGTGCTGGAAGAGGGCGTGTTCGAACGAGTCGGGGAAAGTCGCCCTACGACGGTAGACGTTCGCCTCATCTCCGCCACCAACTCCGACCTTGCGGCGGAAGTCGAAGCGGGACGGTTCCGACAGGATCTGTTTTACCGTATCAACGTATTCACGATTGAGATCCCACCTTTGCGGGAACGGATCGAGGACATCGAACTGTTGGCCCGTGCGTTCCTCGAGGAATTCTGTGCGAAGACGGGAAGGCTAATCGAAGATCTGACTCCCGAGACATTGCAATATCTCGAGGGGTATTCCTGGCCGGGAAACATTCGTGAACTGAGAAATGTTATTGAG
>JAPXNP010000116.1:1908-5906 GCA_033811955.1 Acidobacteriota bacterium | reverse complement strand
GCCCCTCACAGCAAGCCCGCCGTGGCGAGACGGGCGCGGGCTTCCGAAACGCCGCGCGCCGGCTCCGCATACATACCCAGGCTGCGGGCGGTCTGTACACACTCCGGGTTGTCGTCCAGGTAGAAGACCCGAGACGCCGGCAGTCCCAGATCCCGCAGCGCGTACTCAAAGATTCC
Organism: Acidobacteriota bacterium; assembly: GCA_033811955.1. Lineage (GTDB taxonomy): Bacteria > Acidobacteriota > UBA6911 > RPQK01 > JAPXNP01 > JAPXNP01. Next base: position 5,730 of record JAPXNP010000116.1, on the reverse strand, counting down.
GGGCTCAGGCTTCGTTAGTCCGAGTTCGTGGGAGAGGTAGCAACGATCGAAGCGTCGTCCGAAATCGAAATCGTTTCGGATGATTTCCCAGTGCAGAGCGTTGTTGTTGCTTAGACAACCCAACAAATAGCGGCCGCGAAGTTCGTCCAGCAACTCCCAGGCACCCGGAAGCGGTCCACGATCCCAGGTCTTGAACCGCGCCAAAAATTCTTCCGGATCCATGGCCAGTCCCAACTCTTTCACCGCACCCCGGGCAAACTCCTGCAGACCACATTGGCCCCGCTCGAAGCGCATCACCGAAGGTGACTCGAGCCAGAAACGCCGGGCGTCCTCTTCCGTCAGCCGTCCCCGACTCACCTCTACCAGTGCCGGCACACCGTCCCACTGAACCAGCACGCCTCCAAGATCGAACAAGATGCAAGTAATACGGCCTGCCCTGTCGCTGCTCATCGGCGAAATTCTATGACAGAAAGGCGTCTTCCGTGGCGCGTCCCCCGGAGAGCGTGACGGGTGTTTCACCCCGTGGCCGGCTCGCCGGACCGGAGGACGGTCGTCTCCGCCGTCGCCGCAACCACGGGAGAACCGCCTACCCGTGGCCGCAGGCGAGGACGCCTGCGCTCCCCTCCGGAGCGTGACGCGTACAGCGTACGGCGACGGGGAACACAGTACGCCGTACCCACGACGCGCAACACGGGAAACGACCTCCCATTCCGGGTAAGACGCTCTACAACTTGGCTGGGCGCCGGATAACATGCGTGCCGCACCGCACCGATTGCAAGAAATTGGCTCTCGAATTGCTAGAAGACCGAACGACGCTACGAGGGAGGGCTTTCTAAAGCGACCCGGATGCCTTGGGTGAGAACCCGGTTTATGAAACTCTTGGCGGACATGCCCCACCCCCTCTGGGAGTGGGTGGGACTGGTGGCGGTTTGGTCGCTGCTCTTTTCGCCCGCCTTATACCGCCTGGTCCGCCTTGGACTGGAGAACGACGATTACTCCCATGTCGGATTGATTCCCCTGATCTTTGCAGGGTTGCTCTGGCATGAGAGGCACCGACTTTCCTTTTCGTCGGATCCCGTACCGGCCGCTTTTTTCGGTCTCTGCTCCTTGATCTTGCTGGTTCCGGTGCTGCCCGATTTCACCGGTCCGGAAACCCTTGAGCGGCTCTCACTCCAGATCGCGGCCTTCGTCGTCGGCGTGACTGCCTTGTTCGTCTGGCGATGCGGCACCCACGCACTGCTGACGGCGTCGTTCCCCTTTTTCATGCTGCTCTTCTTCGTCCCCTTGCCGAGCTTCCTCTTGCAGCCCTGGATCGACTTGCTGTTGTGGGGATCCACCCACACGACCGATTTCTTCTTCCGGCTGTCCGCCGTACCCTACCTGCAGGAAGGAACCCGCTTTCTATTGCCGAACGTGGCCATCGAGATCGCCGAACAATGCAGTGGCATACGCTCCACCATGGCCTTGGTGATCACCGGGCTTTTGGCCGGCCGGCTTTTCCTCCGGCGCTTCTGGACCCGGGGCCTTCTGATCGCTCTTCTTTTCCCCCTGGCCATGTTCAAGAACGGACTGCGAATCGCGACCTTGACACTTCTGTCGATTCGGGTTGATCCCGGGTTTCTCGAGGGAGATCTCCATCGCCGAGGCGGAATCGTGTTCTTTTTGATCGCCTTGTTGGTTATGGTTGTCATCATCCGGCTTCTGCAGAAGATCGAAGACCGCTCCGTCCGGGGGACGGCGGCGTGTTCGGCCGAACCCGGGGCATGAGAGAAAGGCGGCAGACCGGGTGATCATGTTGAGCCGAGTCTTTTCCCGACTACTGAGCGGCAACCGAACGGCGCATACCCAAATTGGGCAAATCACCACCCAACGTACCCTTACCTTCTCATCATGATTCTCACGGCCATGAGCGATTGACTTTCTCCACAGATAGTGGAACGTTGATTGCTGCTTACCATCCAAGGCAAGGAACCGGCTGCTTATGGAACGGCGACGAACCAGGAGAGTCAAGTATCAGATGAAGAGGGCCCGCTCGGGATGGCGGAAGGTACCGTTTGTCCTGTTGCTGGCGCTTCTGCTGCTGCCGATTGTCGGAACATCGCCGTTTGATTCGGCGCAAGAGCGTCTTGCCGCTTGGTTTCTGGAACAGCTTGGCACCCTGGAACGGGGAAGCGCGCCGGCACGCGAACCGTCCGGTCCGGGAGGCGCCTACTTGCCCGTCCTCGAGCCTTCCTACGCCGCTCTGCAGCAGAGAACCCAGCCCGAACGGATTCTCTCCGCCCTTTGGCCTTGGCAGGTCCGGTCTATCGACGGCGTCTACGACGGACGCTTCGTGGATACATTGGAGGCCTTGCAGAACCTTCCGTCGGGAAGCGAAGACCAGGAACTGTTCGCTGCTTTACTGCGCAATCTTTCCGGTCTGGACCCTCAAACGCCTTGGGACTTCCTCGGGTACGACCCGACCGGACAGGGTTGGTCGGCCGGCCTGCCGGCTCCGTGGCGGGAGTACCTGGAACAGGGCGGGAGTTCTCCCTCGGATCCTCCCCGCCAGAAACCCGCGTACATCGCCGTATTGCCCTTCTTGCCGCCGATAGACGGGGGTCCTATAGACGACGGCCCGGGTGGTGGAACCGTACCGCGCGACGACGATGGGAAGCCGGAAGGGCCTCCGCCGATGAAGGTCCCCGAACCGGAGGCGTGGGTTCTGCTGCTCGTGGGCGTTTTCTCTCTGGTCGGACTGCTCCGAATCCGTCGCGCGTAACGCGTTTTGGGTATCACGAGCATTTTTGCCCGTGATACAGGAGCGCAGGCGTCACGCCCCAATGGTATTTTGACCTCGTGGGTAACGAATTGATCAGGCTCGAAGTCCTCATTCCCGAGGAGCGGATCCGGCGACGTGTCGCGGAACTCGCCGAGGTGATCGCTCGAGACTTCGGCGGAGGGGATCCCATCATTGTCGGGGTGCTCCGGGGAGCCGTCTTCTTTCACGCCGATTTGGTCCGGCGACTGCCGCCTAATCTTCGCATCGACTACCTGGCGGTGGCCAGCTACGACGGAACCGCTCCGGCCGGCGAGATCTGTTTGCTTAAAGACCTGGAGATGCCTTTGCACGGAGAGGACGTTCTTCTCGTCGAAGACATTGTGGACACAGGCGGCACCCTCCAATACTTACGTCGCCTCCTGGAAGCCCGTAATCCACGAACGTTGCGGATATGTTCGCTACTGTCCAAGAAAGCCCGCCGGCGCGTAACGGTTGAAATCGATTACCTGGGCTTTGAGATTCCCGACCGCTTCGTCGTCGGATACGGTCTCGACTGGAACCAGCGCTACCGCAACCTCCCTTACGTGGGCACCTTGCTTCCCGACCACCTCCCGTCTGCAAGCAAGTAGATCCTATTGCGTCCGCCCCGTTTGAGGTCTCTGGATTATCTCCGTCTATGGTAGGATGAGATTCCTCAACGGCGGGTCCGGCAAGCATTAGTCCGCTCCCGGAACTACCGATACCAGGCAGGAGCCAAAACCATGCTTCCTCTGTTCCGACGCAGAAAAGAGTGGGTCCGGTGGGTCATGCTGGCGGTCATCGTGGCCATCGGTATGACGACCGTTTTGCTTTTCGTGGATACACCGACGGGGATGAGAGTTGGCCTAGGCCATCGCGAGGTCGCCAGTGTCGCCGGCCAACCCATCACCGCCGGAGAATTCGGGCGTTACTATCGCCAGCTTTACGAAACCTACCGGCAGGTTTACCAGCTTGACAGGCAGGATCCCAACGTGGTCCGGCAACTGGGAATCGAGCAGCAGGCGCTCAACCAGTTGATCCGC
>JAPXNP010000116.1:900-1898 GCA_033811955.1 Acidobacteriota bacterium | reverse complement strand
GGACGATCCTACAGATCTTCTCCAACGACGGAGTTTTCGTAGGCACCGAGCAATATAAGCAGATCTTGCAGGCTAACAACATTTCCGTCAGCGAATTTGAAGCCGCCATGCAGCGCGACCTGTTGGCCGAAAAGCTGCGCGAGGTGCTGACCGACGGCATTACGGTCACGGAGGAGGAACTCCGTCAGGCTTTCGCCGAGACGAACCAGCAGGTTAAGGTGCGCTACGTCGTCTTCGACCCGGAGTCGCTGACCGACGTGGAAGTACCCGAGGAACGGTTGCGTGAGTTTTTTGAGACTCGCCAGGAGGATTTCCGGGAACCGGAGCAGCGCAAGGTGACCCTCGTGAGCGTTTACGTGAGACCTACCGACGTCGAGGTGACGGAGGAAGATATTGCCCGAGAGATGCCCCAGGCGACTGAAGATGAGCAGGTTCACGCCCGCCATATTCTGATCCGGGTGGAGGAAGGCAAGGAAGACGAGGCCCGGCGGAAGGCTGAAGATATCTTACGTCGCCTGCGTTCCGGAGAGAATTTTGAGCGGTTGGCCCGAGAGTACTCGGAGGATCCGGCCTCGGCCGCGAAAGGCGGAGATTTGGGCTTTTTCGGCCGCGGACAAATGGTTCCCGAGTTCGAGCAAGCGGCCTTTGCTCTCGAGCCCGGAGAAATCAGCGGTCTGGTACGGTCTCCTTTCGGTTTTCACATCATTCAAACCTTGGAAAAGACCCGCCCCGGCGAAGCCGCCCGGCGCAGCCAAGCCGAGTTCAACGCCCGCCTGAAGAAGGCGGCCGAGCAATCCAGGGAAATCGCCCAGCAGATTGCTCAAGAGGTGCGTGCAGGGGCAAGCCTGGAAGACGTGGCTGCAAAGCACTCGATCGAGGTCTTTCAGACGCGCTTCTTCAGCGAGGCTGAAGGCGTACCCACGGCCGGCGCCGGCCGTGACTTCACCCGACAGATTTTCGCAGCCCAGACCGGATCGTTGGTTGGCCCTTACGATGCT
>JAPXNP010000116.1:0-890 GCA_033811955.1 Acidobacteriota bacterium | reverse complement strand
GTCACGGATACCGCCGCTCGAGGAAATCCGGGAACAAGTGGTCGCGCAATACCGCCGGCAAGAGGCCGACCAACTGGCGAGGGATAACGCCCAAGCGTTCTTTCGGGCCGTCACGGCCGAGGGGAAGGATTTCGAGGCGGCCGCCGCCGAATCGGGACTGAGCCTGACCACTACGGACTTCTTCCGCAAGGGCGTCAACATCGACGACAACCTCAGGTTTTCTGCGGAGGTTCACGAACAGGCGTTCAGCCTTCAGCCCGGCGGCGTAAGCACTCCGGTTTTGGTGGCGGGCAAGTACGTCGTCTTCCAGGTCGTGGAAAAGACTCCCTTTGACGAAGAAGCGTTCCAGGCGCAACGCGCATCCATAGCGGAACAACTGGCTCAACAGAAGCGGACCGAGTTCTTCAACGCCTACATCCAGAACATCATCGAGAACCTCCGGAGGGAGAATCTCATTCTGATCAACCAGGAGTTGGTGAGGGATTTGACCGGCTAGAGACGCTGGTAGCTTGGAGACGTTACCGGCAGTCTCCCCTCCCGGTTGCCTTTCCGGGGACCGCTTGCGCGGACGAAGAAACCCTAACGTTGTACCATCGGGTGAGAAACCTCCGTCCGCCTTCAAGACAGGCGGGCCGTCGCCTCTCGTAGTCCCGTGACCAGGGGCATTCACGATTCTGCAGGACGCATTTCTCTGCATGCAAAGGTGGAGAAGGGCCAATCAAGGAGAACCCGGTCCACCTACCTCGAACATCTCACCTTCACCTCTTCCTGAAACTCGAAACCTGAACCCTACATCCTCATGTGCCTGAAACCTTCTCCGCCGAACGTCCAACTCTCCGGAAACTCGCGACCGCCGTTCCCGGTAGGCGACACGCCGAAACGGCGGACTG
>JAPXNP010000115.1:0-5909 GCA_033811955.1 Acidobacteriota bacterium | reverse complement strand
GTTGTCGGCCGGCTTGCTGGTCGGCGTTTCGCTTCTCGCGGCTTCCAGCTCGGCCGCCGGCCCTCATCCGGACAAGCACAGAATCCAGGTGTTTGCAGGAGCCGCGAGCAAGCCCGCCACCGAAGAAGCGGCCGCCGCTTTTACGAAGGCCACCGGAATCGCCGTGGATCTCGTCTTCGGCGGATCGGGTTTCGTGCTTTCCCAGATGAAGTTGGCAAAGCAAGGAGACGTGTATTTCCCCGGCTCCTCCGATTTCATGGAACTCGCCAAGCGGGAGGGACTCGTGATCCCGGAAACGGAGACCATCGTGGCCTACCTGGTTCCGGCGATCAACGTGCCTCGAGGCAACCCGAAGCAAATCGTAGGATTGAAGGAGCTGCTCCGCCCCGGGCTGAGAGTGGCCATAGCCGACCCTGAGAGTGTATGCCTAGGACTTTACGCCGTGGAGATCGTGGAAAAGAATCTTTCGGCCCAAGAGCTGGAATCCTTTCGGCGCAATTTGGTCAATTACACCGGCAGTTGTGAGAAGACCGCGGCCGCCGTCGCCCTCCGGCAAGTCGACGCCGTGTTGGGATGGAGAGTCTTTGAATACTGGGATCCCGAGCGGATTGAAACGGTTCCCTTGGACGCCCGAGAAGTCGTACGCATAGGATACTTGCCCGCGGCGGTGAGCCGGTTCTCGCAGCAGCCGGAGTCCGCCCACCGGTTTATCGACTTTCTCGCATCTCCTGAAGGGCAGGAGATTTTCCGGCAATTTCACTACTTTACGACTCCAGAAGAGGCCTTCCGCTGGATCGGAACCGAGAAACCCGTGGGGGGACGATACACCCTACCACCCTCCTGGGTCGCCCGTTGACGGAGAATCGGAAAGCCATGCCCCCTTCTCTTCGGACCACCACGATTTCGGCCGCCCTGCTGGTTCTTCTTTTCTACGTCGGGCTGATCCTTTCGCTCGGCTACTTCTTTACTCCTTCGGGTCTCACCTCGTTGTGGGAAAGTGAGCGGATCCGGTTCACCGTTCGAATCAGCCTGGCGGCGGCGACACTGGCCACGGCCCTCGCTTTGGTCATCGCCGTCCCCGCCGGATACGCCCTCTCCCGGTACTCCTTCCGATGGAGGATCACGGCGGACACCATTCTCGAACTGCCCATCATCGTGTCGCCGGCCGCGCTGGGAGCGATGCTGCTGATCTTCTTCAACAACCCCCTAGGTCAATGGATTCAGGAACATTTTGTCTACTTTGTGTTCTCTTTTGCCGGAGTCGTCTTGGCCCAGTTCACCACGGTGCTGGGGTTGGCGACGCGCTTCGTAAAAACGGCTCTGGACGAGGTGCCGGTGGAGTTTGAGCGGGTGGCACTCTCGTTGGGAGCGGATCCGGCCAAAGTCTTTTTCACGGTAAGTCTACCGTTGGCGCGGCGCGGCCTGCTCACCGCTTTCGTGCTCTGCTGGGCGAAAGCCGTGGGCGAATTCGGCGCCACTTTTACCGTGGCCGGCTCGATGGCGATGCGAACGGAGACGCTGCCGATCGCCATCTACTTAAGGCTGGCGACGGCACAAATCGAGAGTGCGGTTTCACTGATTCTGCTCCTGTTGACGATCGGCCTGGGAGCACTGTTCGGAGTCCGCCTGCTGGGGGCTCGGCTCTTCTACCATGCTGAACGTTGAGAACATCGTTTACCGCCTGCCCAATTTCCTCCTGGGACCGGTCTCTCTGGAGGTCCCCAAAGGCGTCTGCCATGTGTTACTGGGACCCTCAGGCGCAGGGAAAAGTAGCCTGCTGGAGGTTATCGTCGGATTCCGCAGTCCCGAATCCGGGAGAGTCTTCGTCGAAGACACCGAGGTGACTTTGGAGCCCGTGCATCGCCGTCGGATCGGTTACTTGCCCCAGCGTCCAACGTTGTTTCCGCACCTGACGGTACGACGAAACGTTGAGTACGGCTTGAAGGACCCCCACAAGAAGGAGCCGTGGCTGAAAGAACTCCTCGAGGCTCTTCAAATTGACGAACTACTTGGTCGGAGACCGGAGAGTTTGAGCGGAGGAGAAGCTCAGAGAGTGGCCCTCGCCCGCGCGGTGGCCTCCGAACCCCTGGTCCTGGTTCTCGACGAACCTTTTGGAGCCTTGAACGAGAGTCTGCGGCGGGAACTGTGGAGTCTGGTAGAGCAGCTCTGCTCCGGACAGCAGCTTCCCGTTCTGATGGTGACGCACGATTTGGATGAGGCCTTCGCTCTGGGAGATCGCGTCAGCATATTGATCGACGGGGTGATCCATCAGAGCGGTCCTCGTCACGAGGTGTTCCAACGCCCCTCCACCTGGGAGGTCGCCCGGTTCCTGGGCACCCGGAACCTCTTCCGGGCTGCTGCGGCGGCTTCCTGGTCGGGCGACGGCGTCGTCTACGTTCCCGATTTGGCGACAGATCTGGCGACGGGCGACACGGGTGCGGAAAATCTCTTCCGTTCGTCGGGCGCCGACATTTGGTTGGGCGTCTCGGAGGATTTCATCCAACTGGTGCCGTACGTCCCAAGCCGCGTGGATTCGAAAAACGTACTTCCCGGGAGAGTAGAGGCCGTGGTTCCCCGCGGTTCCGCTTGGCTCGTTGAGTTCCGCCCCCGCAATGCCTCCTCTCGCTTGCTCGTGAGATTGAGCCCGCGGGAGTTTGCCTCCCTTCCTTCCGAGCCTCTGGCCGCCCGTCTGGAACCTCAGCATCTCTTTCTTATCCCCGGCCCCCGAGGGACACGACCGGCCGGGCGCGGTCAGCCGACAAAAGTGGCAGAATAGAACCATGAGCTTGTGGGATCTGTTGGGTTTCAGCCGATCCGGAGCGAGGCATGCGCAGGGATCGGAAGCAGAGAGCCTACGCAGCATCTCCCGTAAGTTGGACGCTCTACCCGAGGACCAGGCTCGATTTCTCGCCGCTTTCGCCTACCTCTTGAGCCGTGTGGGACGATCCGACCTGGAAGTCTCCCCTGGAGAAGCGTCCAAAATGGAACAGCTGGTCCAGGAGCTGGGCGACCTTCCTCCCGAGCAGGCGGCCTTGGTGGTGGAAGTGGCCCGCCAGCAACATCGGCTTTTCGGGCAGGTCGACGACTTTCTCGTAACCAGAGAACTGAATCGGCTGGTCGACCGAGAGCAGAAACTCCACATTTTGGAGTGTCTTTACGCCGTCGCCGCGGCGGAGGGTGGCATTTCCGCCCGGGAAGACCAAGAAATCCGCCAAATCGCCAGCGAACTCCTCCTGGACCACGACGACTTTATCGCGGTTCGCCGCCGTTTCCGTGAGCGATTGAACGTTCTCCAACCGGAAAAAGCTTCGGAGTGACTTCAGAAGCCCTATCCGCTCTCGATCAAGCGAGCGATGCATTGAGGTGATTTCTCTTGCGGCGCCTGTCGTCAACCTGCAAGTGATCGGCAGGTCTCGCAACCGGCGGAACGGCTGTAGGCAGCCGCCCCTGCCAAAGGACACCCCAAGCCGCCCCGCGTGCCCGATCTTCCTCTCCCGTACTTCGGCATTTTATGGACGAGATCAGGGCAGTTGCCGCATCATCACAAGCGCGTCTTCCACCGGCCGGGTGTAGTAGTGCCTCCGCCGCCCCACAACGCGGAAACCAAACCGCTCATACAGGCGAATCGCCTTGAGATTGCTGACCCTGACGTCCAGAAGAACCTCTCGCACTCCCTCCTGCCTAGCCGCTTGCAGAGCGGCTTCGAGCAGACGACTCCCCCAGCCGGACGACCGGCGGTCCGGCCGCACGGCCAGGTTCGCCACCAGCATGTAATCCATAAAAAACCAACAGATCACGTAACCTACGACCCCCGTGTCGTCCCGGGCCACCAGACCGACGGACCCGGGATCCTCCAAGCTCCGAGTAAAGGCGTCCCACGGCCAAGGCGACGTAAAGCTTTCCCGCTCGATCCGGCATACCTCCTCCAGGTCGCCGTATCGCATCGTAACAATCGTCGGCTTCGCTTCCGACTGTGGTTTCGTGGCCATAGAATTCTCATACCTCTAAGCCCGCTGAGGCGGCCGACAGCAGTCCGGCGGGCAGAAATCGGGCCAGGCGCCAAGTCTCCCAAGCGAACGCCGAACCGGACTTTGGTTCAATCGCTCGAGGACCAGCTCGCGCACCATCGAAACGAACTCCGGATGCGTTCCAACCGTCTGAGCCCGTACCAGTTTCACACCCAAACGTCGCGCCCGATCTGCCAGTTCCACGTCCAGGTCGAAAAGCACCTCCAAGTGGTCCGAAACGAAGCCGATCGGAGCCACTACGACAGTCTTCACTCCCCCGTCCGCAAGCCGCTGCACTTCGTCGCCGACGTCGGGTCCCAACCACGGCTGCCCAGGGAAACCGCTCCGACTCTGGTAAGCCAAACGGTACCCGGACCGGCGGAGAGCTTCCGCTATCAACCGCGCACTTTCCTCGAAATGACCGACGTAAGGCGACGTTCGCGCCATGTCTTCCGGAATCGAATGAGCTACAAACACCAGCGCGGCTTGGTCGGGGTCCTGCAGGTTTAACCCCCGGAAGGCTTCCCTGATTCGCTCGACGTTGGCCGCCACGAACCCCGGGTGATTGAAAAAAACCCGGATCTTGTCAATGCGTGGAGCGTAGGGCCCCACCGCCGCCCTAGCCCGCGCGATGTCTTCCAGGTACTGGTGGCAACCGGAGTAACTGCCGAAGGCGGAAGTAACAAAAGCTAAAGCCCGCCGAATTCCGTCTTGAGCCATTTTTCGAACGGTGTCCACCAGCAATGGATGCCAGTTGCGATTTCCCCAATAAATCGGAAGGTGAGGGCCGCGCTCGGCGAACAGGTCTTGCAGAGCCGCAATGAGCTCGCGGTTCTGGGCATTGATCGGGCTGACACCGCCGAAGTGATAGTAGTGCTCGGCAACTTCAAACTTCCGTTCTTCCGAGACGCCCTTCCCCTTGAGGACCTGGTCAAGAAACGGTAGAACATCCTCCCGCCTCTCGGGTCCTCCGAAAGAAACGAGCAGGAGCGCATCGTACGGAAGACTCATCCCTCTATTTTCGCAACCGAACGAACCGAAGTCGACATCCACGGCTTCGCCCGGTCTTCCGCAACGGCCTTACAGGGTCCTCAGCCGGTCCCTCCAGCCTTCTATTGTTCCTGCTCGATTTTCGTACCTGTGATTTCTTCCGGCATCAAATACGGTACAATCCGAGGCCGACTGGAGGCCGGACGCCAGCCTCTCGACACGTGTCGGGAACAACCAAAGAACGCGTGATTACGCCGTGGGAACCGGAATGAGCGCACACAACAACGTAGCGGCCGAGAAAATCCGGGCCGCCGAGTATGCTCTGCGCTTTGTAGAAGACGGAATGGTGCTCGGTCTGGGCTCCGGGTCTACGGCGCTGCAATTTATCCGGTTACTGGGCGAAAAGGTGAGGAAAGGACTTCGCGTCCAGGGTATCCCCACTTCGGAGAGATCCCGACAAGCGGCTCTCGGTCTGGGAATCCCCGTCCTCGAAGCGGGATCCGTACAGCAGGTCGATATGACCATCGACGGAGCCGACGAAATCGACCACACCCTCAACCTCATCAAAGGAGGAGGAGGAGCTCTTTTATGGGAAAAGGTCGTAGCCGCCAACTCGGCCCAGTTGGTCGTCATTGCCGACTCCCGCAAGCTGGTGGACCAGTTGGGAAAGTTTCCTCTTCCGGTGGAGGTGGTTCGCTTCGGCTGGGAATGGACGGCTCGCCGGCTGCAAGGTCTGGCCGGCCGCGCAGGGCTCCGATTGAACTCTAAGGGAGAACCATTTCTAACGTCTGAAGGGCATTTCATCGTCGACTGCGAATTCGGCAGGATTGACCGCCCGGTTGAGCTCAGCGATCGCTTGCTGCAAATTCCGGGGGTCGTAGAACACGGCCTGTTTCTGGGAATGGCCTCGGC
>JAPXNP010000114.1:0-5958 GCA_033811955.1 Acidobacteriota bacterium | reverse complement strand
GCTCTAGGTAGACACGAGGCACTCCAAGCAGTTGCTCGATCTCCTTGCGGGCCTCCGTTCCGATTTGCTTGATCATCTTCCCGCCTCGACCGATGACGATCTTCTTTTGCCCGTCCTTCTCCACGAGAATCGACGCGCTGATCCTGACGAACCCTTCCGGGCGACGAGACTCGTCGAACTCCTCCACCAGAACGGCGGTGACGTAGGGAAGCTCCTGCCGAGTGTGCAAAAGGACTTTCTCGCGAATGATCTCCGAGACCAGGAAGCGCTCGCTTTGGTTGGTAAGGAAGTCTTGCGGATACGCCGCCTCCCCCTCAGGCAACACTTCAATCATCTTCTCCAGCAACCGGTCGAGGTTTTCCCCGGTGAGAGCCGAAATCGGGAAGATTTCATCATAGACGCCTCGTTGAGAGAACTCCTCGATTAACGGCAGCACCTTACCCTTGTTGATCTTGTCTACTTTGTTCAGCAGCAGGAATCGCCTACAGGGCGCGCTCCCCACCAGCTCGACGGCATATTCCTCACCTTTCCCCAACGGCTCGGAAACATCCATTAAGTGGAGGATCAAGTCCACCTCACGCAGCGCCGCAAGCACCTCGGCCATCATCCGTTCGTTCAGCCGGTAGCCGGGACGATGAATCCCCGGCGTGTCGACAAACACGATTTGCGCCTCAGGCGAAGTCCGGACTCCAAGAATCCGCGTCCGGGTCGTCTGAGGTTTGTCGCTGACGATGGACACCTTCCAACCCAGCAACTGATTCAGCAGCGTCGACTTCCCGGCATTGGGACGCCCCACCAAGGCAACCTGCCCGAACTTCATACCTTAGATCTCACTTCCCAAAAACGGGCCTCGCATGTCCAAGCCCGAATTCAAAGCTTAAGCTTCTGCCGCCGGCCGGCCCGGCGGCGTTCGGCACCGTGCTTCTCTTAACGCCTACCGCTCTCGGCCGGCTTGCTTCGCATGTCCATACATGAGCAGTGGAACAGCTGCTTCAGACCGCACCTTCCGTCGATTTCGGCGGCAGATGCTCCTGGAGCACGTCCCAGATTCGCGCGGCCAACTCCGGCTTCGGCCGCCGATCGAAAGCCCATCGGCGACCCGCCGCGTCAAGGACGATCGCCGCATTCCAGTCCGATTCGAAGCCTCGATCCCGAGCCGACACGTCGTTGGCGACAATCAGGTCCAAGTTCTTCTCTTGCAGCTTGCGCCGGGCGTACCCTTCCAGATCTTCCGTCTCGGCGGCGAAACCTACCAGGATTTGCCCGCGCTTTCGGCGCCCCAACTCCGCCAGGATGTCCGGCGTCGGCTCCAACTCCAGCAGCCAGCGCTCGTCGCCCTTCTTCCGTTTGTCCGTCCTGCGCTCCACCGGACGATAGTCGGCTACGGCGGCCGCCTTCACCACTACGTCCGAGGCTTCAAAGCGCTCTACGACCTCGTGCCTCATCTCTTCCGCCGAGCGTACGCGGACAACCTTCACTCCCGGCGGATCCGCCAAACCGGTGGGGCCGGAGACAAGGGTGACTTCGGCTCCCCGCCTCTGTGCCTCAGCCGCCACAGCGTAACCCATCTTCCCCGACGAGCGATTGGACAGAAAACGCACCGCGTCAATGTCTTCCACCGTGGGTCCGGCCGTCACCAGCACCCGTACGCCGGCCAGCGCCCGGGACCGACCGAGCAATTCGAGCACATAATCGGCAATTTCGGCGGGTTCAGCCAATCGACCTTCCCCGACTTCACCGCATGCTTGATACCCGACGCCCGGCTCAATCACGTGCACACCCCGCTCCCGCAACACCAGTAGATTGCGCTGCGTCGCCGGATGGCGCCACATCTGCACGTTCATAGCCGGCGCCACAACGACCGGCTTCGTGGTGGCCAGATATAAGGTCGACAGGAAATCGTCGGCGAGTCCGGCGGCGAATTTCGCCAGCGTATCGGCCGAAGCAGGCGCCACCAGCAGCACATCACTGTCCCTGGCCCAGCGAATGTGGTCGATCGAGCCGTCCCCGGGACCGAAGTCGTCCCCGAGGACCGGATGACCCGCCAGCTTCTCGAAGGTGAGAGCACCCACGAAATGCCTGGCATGCTCGGTCATCACGGCGACGACGTCCACCCCTTTCTGCTGCAGCAACCGCAACAGAACGACCGCCTTATAAGCGGCGATACAGCCGGTGACGCCGAGCAACACCCTCATTCTTCCGCCGCCTCGGCGCCTTCTTCTTCGACTTCAAGAATGTCCCACTCCACCAGCCCAGCCTCGGTCTCCTTGATGGCGATGTAGGCCGGTTTCTTGGACTTCACATCGATCTTCGGGGGAGCTCCGGCCTGAATCTGCTTCGCCCGCTCCGCCGCGACCAAAACGAAGCGGAATTTGCTGTCGAATTCTTTCGGAATCTGAAGTACCATCCTTCCACCCTCGCTTGTATTCTTCCGGGCCCGACGGCCCACGTTTACCCGTTCGGCTTGCCCTTGTCTTCCACACCGGCCGACCTTCGAGGCGATTCTTCCGGATAATCCACCTTGTTCCGGGCACCCCTCACGGACGGTCCGGGAAGCTTTTGCGTACCGATCACTCTCTGAAGGTCGCCGCAACCGCCTCGGCGGCCTCCCGTCTTCGCTCGACCCGACACCGGCGCGCGAGAACAACCGCTTTCAGTTCCTCCACGGCCGGATCTACTTCCCGGTTAATGATAACGTAGTTGTACTCCCTGTAACGTTCTATCTCCGACCGCGCCGCCGCCAGTCTCCGCCTGATCGCTTCCTCGCTGTCCGATCTGCGCTTCTTCAGCCGGTCCTCAAGCTCGCGACGGCTTGGAGGGAGAACAAAAATCAGCACGGCGGTCGAACAGTTTTCCCGTACCTGACGGGCTCCTTGAACATCGATGTCTAGGATCACGTCCTTACCGTCCCGCAAGCAGTCTTCCACGAACTCGCGTGACGTGCCGTAGCGGTAACCGTATACCTCGGCCCACTCGAGGAAATCGTTCCGGGCGATCCGCTCTTCAAATTCCTTCTCCGACACGAAAAAGTAATCCCGACCGTGCACTTCACCGTCCCTAGCCGGCCGAGTCGTATAGCTGACGGAAAACACGAGTTGCGGCACCTGGTCCAGCACACGGTGAATCAGCGTGCTCTTTCCGGCGCCGGAAGGGGAACTCACTACGAACAGTTCACCGTTACTCGACATTTTGCACCTGCTCTCTCAGCCGCTCGATCTCGGCTTTAGCCTGGACCCCCAACTCGCTGACCTCCGTCAGTCCAGCTTTGGACAGGATCGTGTTGACCTCGCGATTGAGCTCTTGGCAAAGAAAGTCCAGGTCTTTGCCTACCGCCCGCTCATCCGAAGAGGCGATCAATTCGCGAAAACGCCGTCCGTGGGTAAACAGCCGATTTAGCTCTTCGGTAATGTCGCTCCGCTCGATGTACAGCAAGACTTCCTGAGCCAACCGGGCCGGCTCGATATCGACCTGGTCACCCCACGCCGCCAGCCTCTCCCGCAGGCGTTGCTCGTGAAAGGACGGCACCCGGTCCGCTTCAAGGGCCATTTTCTCCACGAGATCCTCCAGCCTCTCGAGATGATCCGAGATGACACGCTGCAAAGCCGCCCCTTCGCTCCTTCGGGCGGCTACCAACGAATCGAGAGCGGAACGGAGAGCGTCCAGAAGGGGAGAGCGGATCTCCTCGAGTGCGGCAGGCTGCTGCACCGTCACCCCCGGGAGAGACAGCAGTTCTCCAACACTCAGTCGCCCCGTCGCTCCCAGAGCGCGCATCTGTTCAGCCGCTTGCAAATAGCCGACGACCAGCGGCTCCACCACCTCCATTTCACCCGGAATGAAGCCCTTCCGGTCGGCAAATACTTCAACCCGGCCCCTCCGCACCCGCTCCCGAACCATTTCTTTGATCGACGACTCCAGTTCGAGCCACTCGCGGGGAAGATGAACATGACAGTCCAAAAACCGCGAGTTGACACTTCGCACCGTCACAGACACTTGCATTCCATCGACTTCCACTTCGGAGTACCCGAAGCCCGTCATACTATTCACCGTAGTCCTCCACCGGTTGCATCGACTCCACATCGGCGAACTGAAGTTCGTTTAGCCTACGATAGATCCCCGAGCGGGCCATCAACATTTCATGGCTTCCGACCTCCACAATCCGCCCTTGGTGGAGAACCACGATGCGGTCAGCCCGGCGCACCGTAGAGAGACGATGGGCGATTACCACACTTGTACAGCGCTGCATCAGGTTCTCAAGCGCAGAGCGCACCAGTAGTTCCGACTCGGAATCAAGGGACGAGGTGGCTTCGTCGAGCAAGAGAATCGGAGCTTTCTTCAAGATGGCCCGGGCAATTGCGATACGCTGACGTTCGCCGCCCGAAAGACGGTGACCCCGCTCTCCGACTACCGTATCGTAGCCGTCAGGTAAACTCATGATGAAGTCGTGGATGAAGGCGGCCCGGGCGGCCTCCTCCACCTCTTCCTGCCGGGCGTCGAAGCGACCGTAGGCGATGTTGTTTCTCACCGTATCGTCAAATAGGAAGGTTTCCTGGGTCACCAACGCCACCTGGGAGCGTAAGGAACTCAGCGTCACCTCTCTTAAATCCCAGCCGTCGATCGTGACACTCCCACTGGTAGGATCGTAAAAACGCGGAATCAAACTTACCAAGGTACTCTTACCCGCTCCGCTCATCCCGACGAGGGCCAGCATTTCCCCTTTCCGGATCCGCAGATCGATATCGCGCAAAACCGGCAACTGGGGATTTTCTGGATAGGCGAACCAAACCCGATGAAAGCGGATCTCTTCCCGGAAAGGCGGAAGGTCGGGAGCGCCGGGCACTTCTTTCACTTCGATACGAGTATCCAGAAGCTCGAAAACCCGCTGGGCGGAGGCGAACGTCTGCTGGAAGAACAGATGCATTCGAGACAGCTTTCGCACCGGTTCGTACAGGCGAAACAGGGCGGCTACGAAGACCACGAAAGAACTGAGGGCGAACCCCTGGCCGAGCTTATAGTTGAAGTACAGGAGAAAAGGCACGAAAGCGGCGTACCCGATGAACTCGATCAGCGGGGAGCCCAAAGCCTGCATCCGCGCCACCTTGAGGTTCGATCGGACCAGGCGCTCCAGTAGTCGCCGGAGCCGATCCTTCTCCCACGTCTGCGCGTTGAACGCCTGGACGATCTTCTGTCCGGAGACGGTTTGCTGGAGAACATGGGACAAGTCGTACAGGTTCTCTTGGCTGAGCAAACTGTCCCGTCGAATCTTGCGGCCGAGCCGAAACGTGATCAGCAAGACTACCGGAGCGATCGCAAACGACAGAAGCGCCAGCTTCCAGTCGGCGTAGAAAACCAAGCCCAGGAAAAAGATCAGAAGAAAGATCTGGCGGATGAAGTCGGTCAGCCGCTTCCCCACGGCTTCGTGAAGACGCTCCGTATCGGTGATGATGCGGGTCATCAGCTTCCCGGTGGAAAACCGGGAGAAGAAAGCCAGTGATTGATCCAAGATATGGCCGTACAGATCTTCCCGGAGCGTGGCTACCAAGCGCTCACCCGCGTAATTCAAGGAGTAATCGGCGACGAACAGGCAGACCCCCTTGACCAGCGAGAAGATCACTAAGAACAAAGCCACCTTGCCCAGATAGGAATCACCTTCCAGCCCCAACCAAACCCGCAAAAAGTCAAACTTGCCCCCGGCGGCGGCGGCACTGGGTGCGAGTTGATCGAAGATCGGCGCCAAGAGGCTGATGATGAGGGCTTCCAACAAACCGCTGACGATCAACAGAAAGGTTGAAGCGACGAGGAGAGGCACGCGGGGACGCAGATAAGGGACTAGGCGCTTGAGTTCTTTCATTCGGCCTTCCTTTCGTCATCCCTGCCTACCGGGACGCCGGGCTCACCTTGGGAGCGGACGACTCTTTGGTGCACGCCGCTCATTCTACCCGCCTGTGCCTCAATAAATAC
>JAPXNP010000113.1:0-5964 GCA_033811955.1 Acidobacteriota bacterium | reverse complement strand
CCCATCAGCCGCTTCCTTCACCCGCACGGCACACATCTGATTCAAGCGGTCGGCGAAAAGGCGGGTGAAATTCGGAGGCATGTGCTGGACGACCAGTGTTCCCGGAGCCGTGGGAGGGAATTTCCCTAAGATTTCCTCGATCGTGGTGGTCCCCCCGGTTGATGCTCCGATAGCGATGACCCGATGGGTAGTTGTCAACAGTGGTGCCGCAGCTACAGTCTGCGCAGAAACCCACGTACCGGCGGCAGCTTCAGCCTGCTCCTCGGAGAAGGTACTCTTTTCGATCCGTCGGACCCTAGCCCGAGAAGCCGCTCGGATAACTTCCGCCAGATATCGACCGTCTGGAACCGAGAATCGAGAACTCGGTTTCGGAATCACCTCGACCGCTCCCAGACGCAACGCCTTTAGTGCCATCTCGCTGTTTCGCGGGGTGAGCGAACTCAGAACGACCACGGGCAATGGATACTGGCTCATCAAGTGTTCAAGAAAGGTCAGGCCGTCCATCCGCGGCATTTCGATGTCCAAGGTCAGGACATCGGGCTCAAATTGAAGGATCTTGTCACGGGCTACGTAAGGATCGACCGCACTGCCGACCACATTGATGTCAGGATATTTGGAGAGCTCCTCGCTGAGAAGCTTCCGTACAATGGCGGAATCATCGATGATCAAAACCTTGATCATGCCTCCCCTCCGGAAGTCGCCGACTCGTTGTCGACGAACAAGAAGGCCTCGATGCGGCCGCAATCCAGTCCCAGCCGGATCCGACCCGCAGCCGAATCGTTGGCATCCCACATCACGGCCTCCAACAGCTCGGGAGGATGAAGGTTGAACACCGCTTCCCGACCGGCCAGTTCCGGAAGCAAGTTCCCGCATAGAACATTGGCCAGTTCTTTGAGCGTGTCCCACTGAACCTCGAGAGGCGGAGTCGTGATATCCCCCAACATGTTCTGGGCGGCGGAAGCCAACACCTCGGGCCCGTAGATGCTGAGGATCAGTCGACCGGAGAAGAAACCTTCGAAGCGCACTTCGGCCGAGCCGACCCATTTTGCAGTCGACTGAACCGGGTCGAGGTCGTCATCCGGCATAAGAAAGGCCAGATCCTCAAAAGTCCGGACCACTGACCTCGCCAATGCCCGTTCCAGATTCCTCTCCATAGGCTCCTCCCGTCATTTCGTTGACGACCCGACTAAGCTGTTCGGGCGTAAAGGGCTTGTGCACAAAACGCACTAAAGACTGAGCCTCCAGAGCGTTGATCCGAGTGCTGCTACCTTCGGTCGAGACGATCACTACCGGAAGATTGCGGTGCGTAGGGTTACTCCTGAGCTTATGCAGCATCTCTTCCCCGTTCATTTCGGGCATGTTGATGTCCACCAACGCCAGATCAACACTGTGCTTGGTGAGCATAAGAAGCCCCTCTCGTCCGTTAGCGGCTTCCAAAATCTCCCCGACGGGAAGGCCGCTCAAATGGAGGGTCCGGATGATCATCTTGCGCATGGTCGCACTGTCGTCGACCACCAGCACGTTCAGCGACATTCGTAAACCCTCTCTTCTTTCCCCTTCTGACCGTTATACGTGAAGACGGTGACTTTTCCCGTCGCCACCTCTACCACCATATTCCGCGAATTGAAGCCCCCGGTATCCTCGGCTCGGATCAGTACGCCGTTCCTCCACAACAGCTTCCGCAGCATGAGGAGGTTCCGCTTGCCAATCTCGAAACAGTCCTGCTCGCAATTCCTTAGGCTGGCACCTCCGGTGACGGCCACCCAGATTCTTTCTTTCTTGGCTCCAAGCCTGTAGGACTCTTTAAAGAGGAGAGGAACTCCCGTATCAACGAACATTGCGGGTTTCTCCCGTGCCTTTTCAGGACTTACCGACGACAGCGGGAGCATGACATGAAGTAAACCGGCTACTTTCGCTACGGGATCGTAGATAGAAATCCCCAGGCAGCTTCCCAGCGCGTAGGTGATCAACACATCGTCAAGTTGGTTTGAAACCACCAACTCGGCGACCCCTACCACCCGCTTCACCTGTGAGACCCCGAAAGACGTTGAAGACATTTCTGGTATACCGCCGGACGAATGTATCGGTAAGAATGCTCAACACCCGTCAGGCTCTCCGAAAGGCCGATAAACAGGAATCCTCCGTCTTCCAGGAGAGCGTAGAAACGTTGCAAGAGGCGCTGCCGCACCGTCTGATCAAAGTAGATCATGACATTTCGGCAGAGGATGGCCTGGAACGGGCCGCGCAGCGGCCACGGCTCATTCAAGTTCAGACGGGCAAACCTGACCAAGGACCGTATTTCGGGGCAAACGCGGAAGCCGGCTCCCTCTCGAACCATAAAACGCCGAAGATATGATTTCGGGAGACCTTCCAGTTCGCCGTCCTCGTAGTAACCGGCCATAGCCTTTTGCAGCACAGGCCGACAAACGTCCGTGGCCAGAATCTTCAAGTCCCGTCCCTCCAAGCTGCCGAACACGTCGAAGGCCAGCATCGCCAGGCTGTAGGCCTCCTGTCCACTGGAGCAACCTGCCGACCAAAAACGCCATCGCCGCTGCTGAGCCCGAGGCTCGAGAACATACTTCCTGAGAAAGTCGAAGTGGACTGGGTCGCGGAAAAATTCCGTCTTGTTGGTGGTCAACAAGTCAACCATCTCGGCCAGCTCGGCTCCTGTGCCGTCTTTCTCCACCAAGTCGAAATATTCCTTGAAGCCGCTCAGCCCCAAGGTACGGATCCGCCGGCCCAGCCGGGCCTTCACCAAGTTCTGTTTACCCTCTTTCAGGTGGATACCCGCCACCTGGTACATCATCCGTACCACCCTTTGGAACTGCTCTTGGCTGAGCGGATAGGGCTCGAAGCAGCTTCCACCGCGTGGCTGCCGCGCCCCCGAATCGGAAACCTCTGTCGGACCCGCCAACTTCTCCATAATCAGTCATTACTGCTAGAGAATTCCCCGCCCGCCGCTCTTAGCACCATCTCCGGTACCAGCCGATCATTCGTGGATCTCGCAGACCTTCTCCAGATTTAGCAAAAGCTTAGCCTTATCGCCTACTTTGCCGATACCCATCAAACAGTCACTGCTTTGCGTAGGATCCGCTTCAATATCCGCCTCCGGAATCTCCAGTACGTCGGCCACTCGATCCACGAGCAGCCCTAGTTCCACCCCTCGCACCTGGGCAAAGATGATGCAACTCTCCTCGGTGACCGGAGCCTCTTCCATGTCAAAGCGCAGCCTCAAGTCAACCACGGGAATGATCTTTCCCCGCAGGTTGACAAGACCCTTCAAGTATCGCTTCGTGTTGGGCACCCGAGTTATGGGCAGTACCCCTCCGATCTCCTGCACCTTGAGGATTTCGACCGCATACTGCTCCGGACCAAGATCAAATGTAAGGAAACCGCGCACGGCAGCTTCGTTCTCGACCGACCCGGATTTCAAAATCGCACCAGCCATTTAACACTCCTTTTCGAGAGCGACTCTCTAGGCACCCACAGGCACAGGTTCTGAAGGATGGTCGGGAACTCCGGACAGCTCGTCGCTCCGGGTTAACGTCACTAGATCCGTGGTGTCCAAAATCAGCCCGACCCGCCCGTCGCCCAAAATGGCGGCTCCCGAGATCCCCGCGACCCGGCCCACCGCCTTGCCCAGGGACTTCGCGACCACCTGCTGCTGCCCCACCAGTTCATCCACCAGCAACGCATACCGGTGTGGACCGGAGGCAATGATCACCAGCAAAGCCGCACAAGGGTCGGCGACAGCACCGGGAATCTGAAACAATCGATGTAACCGATAAAGCGGCAACAGCTCTCCCCGCAGCAACACCATCTCACCCTTTCCGGCCACGGTTGAGAGCTGCTGCGGTTCGGGCCGGAACGTTTTGACGATGTTGACGGTCGGGATGATGTAACGCTCCTCGCCCGCTTGTACCAGCATGCCATCCGTGATGGCCATAGTTAGGGGGAGAATCATCTTGAAGCAAGTCCCCTTCCCCCATTCCGAATCCACTTCCACTCTTCCGTGAAGTGCCTCGATGCCCCGCTTGACGACATCCATCCCAACACCACGCCCGGAGACCTCACTGATCTTGTCAGCCGTCGAGAACCCCGGTATGAAAATCAGATCATAGATTTCCGAGTTCGAAAGCCCTGTTCCTGACTCGATCAGGCCACGCTGGACGGCCTTCTCCAAAATCTTCTCCCGATTCAGTCCGCGGCCGTCGTCCCGCAGTTCCACCACGACATTGCCACCACTGTGGTACGCCTCCAAAACTATGGTTCCCTCTTCCGATTTCCCTCTTTGACGCCTCTCCTCGGGAGACTCAATCCCATGATCGACTGCGTTGCGAACCATATGTACCAACGGATCGCGCAGGACGTCCACCATGTTCCGATCGATTTCGGTCTCCTCACCTCGAGTCACCAGACTCACTCTTTTGCCCGCCTTTACTGAAAGATCCCGAACCAATCGATTGACTTTTTGAAATAGAGGCTTGAGAGGAACCATTCGCAAAGACATGCTCAAATCCTGGAGTTCACGAACGATCTTTCCTACCTGCGATGTCTTCCTACTCAGTTCCTGGTAGCGACCACTGCAGACAAGCTCGTCCTGGGCCACCATGGAATGGGCTATCACCAGCTCACCCACCATGTCGATGAGGCGATCCAACCGATCGGTTCGCACTCGCACCGAAAGTTCGCCGGCGCCATGGTGCCCCCCGTCATGGTCGCCCCCCTGAGAACCTCCTCCTGCTCCTGCGGACTTCGAATGATCATCGCCGGGCTCCGGCGAGACGTCACCTTGCGCGTCACCGCCGGAACCGGAGGGAACGAACGAACCCACTATCGCCGAACCCACGTTACCGGTGGAAAAAGGATCATCACTAATGCCATACCCCTCAGGGTTCTCCAGCAGTCCATAAAGACGCTCATAACCGGAAGGTTTCTTCCACTTCCCGCCGCCCAGAGCAACTTCCAGTTCCTGGATAAGTTCCTTCATCATGTCCAAGGACCGAAGCGCCAAATCAGCGTAACCACCGGCGTACCGGATCTCTCCCTCACGAATTCGGCTAAGCAGGTTCTCCGCCCGATGAGCCAGCTCCTTGATGGACGTCAACCCAAGAAACCCCGCCGTCCCCTTAATGGTGTGGAAGGCGCGAAAGACCGTATTAACCGACTCGGCGTCATCCGGCGAAACCTCCAAGTCAAGGAGGGCCGCTTCGGCCGCGTCGATCAGCTCGTACGACTCCGTCACGAAATCCTGCAGGAGATCTAAATCAGCATCCGGAGGTAGTTCTTCGGAAAAGCGCTCACCACTCGGGGCGTCCCCATTCGACTGGGGAGCTGAGAGAACATCCTGACCGGGACCTTCGTCACCTATCGTGTCTCTCTCTGCGCTTGGCTCTTTCCAATCCTTCCGGCGGGTCGCCCCACCAGACTCGGCTTCTTCTCCTCCTCCCATCGCCGCCTCTGCAGCGGCTTCCAGGAGTCTGCAGACATCTCCGATAACGGCACCACCATCCTCGTCTTCGCCATACAACAGATCGTCAAGCCTGAGTAAGGCCTCCGCACTCAACGTACGTACCGCATCAGGATTGGCTTCGTCGCGGGCGCACTGGAGCAATAGATCGCGGACCGCTTCAAGCTCCGTGGTATCGTCAGGTCTCAACTGAACCAAGCGTGCCAGTAGTTCGTTGATTGTGTCGGCCATTTTCCACGTCCTTTGGACTGCGTTGGTCGCCTCCCGCCGACCCATGATCTTCCGTTCCGCAAGCCGGCCCATTTTCGCCGGCGGGAGATTCATGGCGGCTTTCCCCAGGCAAGCAGACGCTCTTACCTGCGCCCGTGTCCATTTCCTTGAACGATGGACAGAATGATCCACTCACCGTCGAAGAGGAGGGCCTCGGTGCAAGTCCGCTTCCCCTGGATGATTTCCATGGAATAGTCAGCACCTTCAATCACGCAGGGTAAGGT
>JAPXNP010000112.1:0-5978 GCA_033811955.1 Acidobacteriota bacterium | reverse complement strand
GGCGAAGGGTGGTGGCTTGTGCCACCTGCCAGCACCCCTCCAGCTCCGGCCGGCCTTGCCACCAGGAGGCGGGACGCGTCACCCACTCCGTCCGCCAAGGTTTACCGACCCAGCCGGCTTCCAGCTCCAGTTCTTCGAGGAGTTGGGAAAAACCTCCCTCCCAACCCCAGTCCCACGTCCAAGCACTCATAACGGGCGAGAGCTTAGCGGGATCACGGACGGCGGGCAACGGCAAAATCAGCGACGATCGATCTTCCGCACCGCGGTCGTAACCGCCGACGGGAAGGTATCCTACCCGCAAGCACAGCCGCACCTAAGTGGTCATCGCCTCGGAAAGGCGTGCCGCATAGTGCGTGCCGGGCGACAAAGCTTCCAGCACCTACCCGGAACGCTCGGGAGTCCTCACAGCACCGCGCACCCGGTACGGCGCACGCTATCCTCAGAATCTTCGGAAGCAACCGTCGTGGGCGATCTCTCCGAAAGTTCACCCAGGTCACTCGGCCAAGAAGGTTAAAAACTCCACGATGATCCGGGCCGTTAAGCCCCACACGTGTTCTCCCTCAAAGTCGAAGTGGTAGACGGGGTGGTTCCTCCCCTCCCTTTTCCGGAACTCGACACGCGGTGGGTGAACTATGAAAAACTCCACGGGAATCCACAGTACGGCGGCGACTTCCTCAGGCCCCGGACGAAAGCGAACTTCCTCTGGAAGCCATGCCGCCACGGCGCGCACCGTTTGGCCGTATATGTCGGCAAAATCCCTGAATTCCCCCAGAATCCGGACGCAGCGCTGCGCTACTCCGATCTCCTCCTCGCACTCCCGGAGCGCCGTCTGTACCAGGTCGGCGTCACCGGCTTCCCGAACACCCCCGGGAAAACAGATTTCTCCCTTATGAGTAGCCACCAGCTCGGTACGTCGGGTTAACACAAACCCGACCTGTCCCCCGCGCGGTTGCATTGCAACCAGAACGGCCGCCTGCTGATGCGACGGGTCAGGTACTGCTAGTCGTACGTCTTTAAGCCGCGCGGCAATCCACCCCCCATGGTCCGACACGTCCAGTCGGCTGAGCAGAAAATCCCTACAAGAAGACGTAAACAGGACCTCGTCATGCATAGATCGCGTTTTCGGTTGGTCTGCCGACTCTCCTGCCGATCAGCTCCGGAACCAATTCGGAAGCCCCACCTCCCCTGGTTCGCAAAGCCGCCATGTTTCTAATCGGCCCACCTTCACTTGAAGTTCCGACCACAACAGCCTCCGGATCTTCGCAATAGGCGAACTACAGCTTTGCTCGCCGACAGTTGGGAATGCGGTCCCGCTCCGGCTCGCGACGCCCTGGATCTATGATCAGATGGGTCCGGGCGTTTCGTCCGGCAACTTGAGAGGTTGCAGTTTCCATATCTGGTCGTTGTATTCACGAATGGACCGGTCACTGGAAAACCGTCCCATTCTAGCCACGTTCAAGATGGACCGTCGCGTCCAGGCGGCCGGGTCCCGGTAGAGTTCATCCACCTCTCTCTGCTTTTCGACGTAGGCGCTAAAGTCGGCAAACACGCAGAAGTAGTCACGGTCAAACAGTTCATCCAAGAGGCCTTGAAAGATGCCGGGCTCGTCGGGAGTGAAGTGATTTGAAAGAATCAGGTCAATCACCCCCCGCAGGTTGAGATCGGTCTCATAGATTTCCCGCGGGCGGTATCCACCGGCTTGGCGTTCCCCAACCTCGTCCGCCGTCAGTCCGAAAATGAAGAGGTTTTCCGCCCCGACCGCCTCCAAGATCTCGACATTCGCGCCGTCCAGCGTACCGATCGTCAAGGCCCCGTTCAGTGCGAACTTCATGTTGCCCGTACCGGAAGCCTCAAATCCGGCGGTGGAAATCTGCTCGGAAAGTTCACTGGCGGGAATGATTCTCTCCGCCAGGCTCACCCGATAATCGGGCAGGAAGACAACCTTCAGAAACGGTGAGACAACCGGATCGTTGTTTACCCGATCCGCCACGGAATGAATGAGCTTGATGACCAGCTTGGCCTGCCAGTAGGCAGGTGCGGCTTTGCCCGCAAAAATAACGGTCCGCGGAACCGGCTTTTCTTCAGGGTGCTCCCGGATTTGCCGATAACGGTGGATGACCTGAAAAATGTTCAGCAGCTGCCTCTTATAGAGGTGGATTCGCTTGATCTGAGAATCGAACATCGAGCCGACGGAAACTTCGACCCCCAACGACTCTCGAATGTAGCCGGCAAAGGTCAGTTTTTGCGTTTGCTTGACATTTTGCCAACCAACTTGGAATTCAGGATCATCGGCGAACTTCTCCAACTCCCTCAAGCGGTCCAAATCCGTCACCCAACCGTCGCCGATATGTTCGGTAATCATCCGGGCCAGCAGGGGGTTACAAAGCCTCAACCAACGCCGCGGAGTCACGCCGTTGGTGATGCCTCGTATCTTGCCGGGAAACAGCCGGTCAAACAGGGGAAACACCCGTTGCCGCAGGATTGTTGCGTGCAGCGCCGCCACCCCGTTCACCGCCGTGCTGCCGATAATCCCCAGGTGGGCCATCCGCACCCGCCGCTCAGGCCACTCTCGAATGATGGACAACTCGGCCAGCACATTCGGGTCCTGGCTGTGCTCGGCGCGAACCCAGTCAAGGAAACGCTGGTTGATGTCGTAAATGATCTGGAGGTGCCGAGGTAAGAGTTCTTCCACCATGGGGACGGGCCATTCTTCAAGCGCCTCCGGAAGAACTGTATGGTTCGTGTAGCCGAAAACGCGACGCGTGATGTCCCAAGCGGTATCCCAATCGAACCCGTGCTCGTCCAGAAGCAACCTCATCAGTTCCGGAATAGCGAGAACCGGATGCGTATCGTTCAGTTGGATAAAGACCTTCTCGGGCAAGTCCGCAAGAGAAGGATGGTTGGCCAGATGACTGTTCAGAATGTCTTGAAGGGAAGCCGAAACAAAGAAGTATTCCTGTTTCAACCGGAGGATCCTTCCCTGAATGGAGGCGTCGTTGGGATACAGGACCTTACCGATCAGTTCCGACTCATTCTTGGCGGCCATGGCGGCCGGATAATCGCCGCGATTGAAGTCGTGAAGGCTGAACTCGCTGGTTGCTCGCGGCGCCCAAAGGCGCAGGTTGTTGACGTTGTTGGATCGGTACCCCGGAACCGGGACATCGTAGGCCACCGCCAACACATCGTCCGTGTCTACCCAGTTGAAACGCTCTTTCCCATCGTTGTCTTGCGTCTTCTCCAGCCGGCCGAAAAACCGAACCCGGTAGATCCGGTCGCGCCGCTGCGTCTCCCATGGGTTGCCGTACGCCAACCAGTTATCGGGTTGCTCCACCTGGTAACCGTTGCGGATTTCTTGGCGAAAGATGCCGAATTCGTACCGGATCCCGTAGCCGGAGGCCGGTAAGCTCATGGTGGCCATGGAGTCCAGGTAGCAGGCGGCCAGGCGGCCCAAACCTCCATGGCCAAGGCCCATGTCGTGCTCCTCCTCCATCACCTCTTCGAGCACGATCCCTTCCTGGGCCATGATCTCCCGGCAGGTGTCGTAGTAGTCCATGTTGACGAGGGTATTGCCCAGCATCCGGCCCATCAGGAACTCGAGCGATAGGTAGTAAACGTAGCGGGCGTCCGCTTCCTTGTATGCGGCCTGCGTTCGGAGCCAGTTCCGCATCAACCGGTCTTTGACCGCCAACGCCAGTGCGTAGTAGTAATCGTACGGGGTCGCCGTCAATCGAGTGCGTGCCAGCGAGAATTCCATGTGTTCCGCAAACTGGTTGCGCAACGAGAATCCCGCCCGCCGTACCGAATCGGTGAAGAAGGGTGAAGCCCTCAAATCATCGGGTTGTTTCGCCATGCTCATGTATCTCCTTTGGGAACCTGACTCAGCGCCATTCCGAATCGCCGTCGCTGACGCGTCGCCCCTCGACGTAAACCCCCAACACATGGGTCGTGTATTCGAAGGGATCGCCGTCAAATAAGACGAAATCCGCGTCTTTGCCCACCTCCAAAGAGCCCACCCGATCTTCGACCCCTAAGATTCGAGCGGCGTTCACGGTACATGCGGCCAAGGCCTCTTCGGGGGGCAAGCCGTACTTGGCCGCAACGGCCGCTTCAAAGAGAACCACCCGCGTCTTCGGTACGTACGTTTCGTAGCCGCTCTGCAGCGCAAAGGGAATACCGGCCTCTTGAAGACGGGCCGCTGTCGCCATACTGAGGTTTTCCCGCTCGCCGTATGCCGGCTGCATCGTCGCGTGAAGAATAATCGGAATGCCCGCCTCGCGAATCTGGTCCTCTACCAGATAAGCCTCGGCTCCCCCATCCAAAATCAGTCGCAAGCCGAACTCCTTCGCGATCCGCAACGCGGTCAGGATATCGTGGGCCCGATCCGCTCGTACCATCAAGGGAAGCTTGCCTTCCAACACCTGTACCCAGACGTCTTTCCGCAGATCTCGCTGGACCGGCTTGTCGTCCGACGCTTTTGCCGCTTTTTCCCGGTACGATTGCGCGTCGAGCAGGGTCTTCCGCAGCATCGCCGCCATCTTCGCGCGGGTTCCCGGGGATTTACCCCGTTCGCGGGCGGCGTCACCCAATGCACCCACGACCGCCGACGTGGGAACCACCAAGGCGTCTTCCACGGTGTCTCCCACCGTCTTCACGATCATCGCCTGTCCGGCCACAAGCTTGGCCGGAGCATGTCCCGTCTGAACCGTCGTCACCCCGAAGGAACGGATCCACGCCACCAGAGGATCCCGCGGGTTGTACGCATCCAACGCTCTCAGTTCCGGCTGAATCGCTTCGGCCGGATCCACTTGCTCCTGATCGTCCCGCTGATTGAGAATACCGGACAAACCTACCACGGACCGAGCGTCGATGAGACCGGGAGTCACTACGGTCGCTTCCACCACATCCCACCCTTCGGGGATCGCCACCTCCGAGGCTCGTCCTACGGCCGAAATCTTGCCGTTCTCGGCCAGCAGAATTCCATCCTCGACGGCGGGTCCCGCCATCGTGTAAAGACGCTTCGCCTTTACCGCCACTTGGGCCTCAAGGGGACCGAAGCTCAGGGAGGCTATGCCCAAGAACCACACCGTCCTACGCAATGCTGTCTTCGTCATCATCAATACACCTCCCCCGCCAACCACGGATCCGGCGAGAGCGGCTGGTCGTGACCGGCTCCGTAACCCCCTTCGGCATAAAGCCGATCTTGAGGATCTTCTCGATCGAACACCTTCTTACCTTCGACCCACGTTTGGAGAACCAGGCTGTAGACACTCAATGGATCTCCTGAAAGCACAACGAAATCTGCGTCCTTGCCCGGTTCGAGTGAGCCGACTAGGTTCTCCAGCTCCAAGATTTTCGCCGCCTCCAGCGTCAGAGCAGCCAACGCCTTCGAGCGACTCATACCCGCGCGGACCGCCAAAGCCGCCGAGCGTATCAGCAACCGCGAATCCGTCACCGGATCATCCGTATGAAAAGCCACCGAAACTCCGACGTCCTCCAACGCCTTCCCGTTACGGAAAGAGACGTCCCGGGCTTCCAGCTTTCCTCCCGGACTGTCCAGCACGATCAGGGAGCAAGGGACCCGTGCCGCCGCAATCTCCTCGGCTACTTTCCAGGCTTCGCTTACGTGGTGCAAAACCAGTCTGAAACCGAACTCCTTTTGCAAGCGCAGAACCGTGAGAATGTCCTGAAACTGGTGAGTGTGAAAGTGTACGAGTCGGCGGCCCTCCAGCGCCTCAACCAGAGCCTCCAGGGCGAGATCTCTTTCCGGCGCTTTTTCCGGGTCTTCCTTCGCCTGCTCCAACTTCCGCCGATACTCCTGGGCTCGGACCCATTCCTGCCGCACGAGGGCGGCGGCTTTTGCCCGGGTTCCCGGGAAAGGAGGGTCTCGACGCGGATTCGTACCGTTCGCCATCTTGATGCCTCCGGCGACGGTACCGTCGGGGAGGCGGATGAGAAGATCCTCGGTGGCACGGCCGTCC
>JAPXNP010000111.1:0-6051 GCA_033811955.1 Acidobacteriota bacterium | reverse complement strand
CCTTTGGAACTCTCCCGGAATCGTCAACCGCGTGCCCACGCGAGGCAATTCGGGCAGGCTCGTACTGCGGGGATGGAGGGCGGAATTCACCTCGACAACTCCTTCCCGACGCACCAGATAGCGGACCGAAAAATCCGCAGCGGCGGGCCCCAGAGCACCCGAAAAGCGTACCTCGACGTCTCCCGACGGCAGGACTTCAAAGACGGCCTCTCGTACCGTCCATTGCTTTCCGGCCTCCCGCCAAATCCCCAACCGCCGCGGCATCCCGTTACCGATGTCGTTATCGATCGGAGCTCTCCAAAAATCGGGTTGAGGACCTGTACGAAGGAATTCCTTCCCGTCGAATCGTAGCGAACTGAGTCGGCCTTCCTTCTTCGCAAACTCGGCTGAGAAGCTCTTCCCGTCGACACGCAAGACGTAGGCCGAGTCGGAGACCCTAAGTGCCTCTCCGGAAACCTCACGCGGAGGCGCCTCTACACTCCACGGCAGCAAAAACTGTTCCCAGGCCGCCTCCCAGCCGGCGTCCATCCACGGTTCGCCCGCCTTACTCCTGAGACTGACATCCAGGACGTACTCCGCTCCCTCTTCAAGAGAGACAACTTCCACCGGCAAGCGAACCTCGCTCGACCGGCCGGGCTCGAGATCCGGCACCGCAAACGTGCCGCTTCGAATCGGCACTCCGTCCTCGAGAACAGTCCAGACGCCGGTCAAAAAGCCGAGTGTCCGAAAAGCATACTCGTTGGTCAAACGGATCACTCCTCGCCCGGCATCCACCGGTTCCAACAAAACCGACTGGTAGATCTTCTTAACCTCGAACAAACTTGGATGAGGAATGCGATCGGCATTCACCAACCCGTTCATACAAAAATTACCGTCCGAGGGGACCTCCGGAGGACCGAAGGCGCCGCCGTAAGCAAGGTACGTCCCACCGCCGGGCGCACGCTTTCGCAAACCCTGATCCACCCAGTCCCAGATGAACCCGCCCTGAAGCCGGGGATATCGTCGGATCACGTCCCAGTACTTGAACAGGTTCCCCACGCTGTTTCCCATGGCGTGTGCGTACTCACACAGGATCAGTGGACGGTCGGTATGCTCCTGCGCGTAGCGCTCGATTTGGTCCGGCGGCCAATACATGGGCGCCACGATATCCGTGTGCGGTCGGAGCTCGGCGCGCTCATACTGCACCGGCCGGTAGGGATCCCTTTCATGGATCCAGGCACTGGTAGCCTCGAAGTTCACTCCGTCACCGGCCTCGTTGCCCAGAGACCAAATGATGACCGACGCGTGATTCTTGTCGCGTTCCACCATGCGCACGGTCCGGTCAAGATGGGCTTCCTTCCATACAGGATTGTTCCCCAGCGTGCGATCAGGGCTGTAACCCATGCCATGCGATTCGATATTGGCCTCGTCCACGAGATACAGGCCGTACTCGTCGCACAACTCATACCATTCAGGCACGTTGGGGTAGTGCGCCGTCCGCACCGCGTTGATGTTGTGCTGTTTCATCAAGACGATGTCGCGGATCATCGACTCCCGACTCACGGCATGTCCGGTATCGGGATCATGTTCATGGCGATTGACACCCTTGATGAGGATCGGCACCCCGTTGACCATCAAACGACCGTCCTTGATCTCCACGCTACGAAAGCCGAAACGGGACGGAATCACCTCCACGACGTCTCCGGCCTCAGTCCGAAGAGTCAAAACCAGCAGATAGAGATAAGGAGTCTCGGCCGACCACTTCTTGGGTTCCTCCACCTGCACGGAGAAGGAGACCTCCGCAATCCCGTCGGCCTCCGCCCTCACCTCGGTCTTTTGCGCCGGGAAGACGGGGCGTAGCTCCGCGTCGAGCATCTCCAGGTCAACCCGCAACACCTCAGTTTCGGCTCCACGGTTGGCGATCTTGACGTCCAACTTGAGTTCGGCGTCTCGATACTGGGAGTCCAATTCGCAACGAGCCCAGAAATCCTCAATCGACGTCAAGCTCGACGCCGCCAGATAAACGTCGCGGAAAATCCCACTCATCCTCCAGAAGTCTTGATCCTCGAGATACGAACCGTCGCTCCAACGATATACTTCGACAGCCAGTACGTTGGAGCCAGGCCGCACGTATGGAGTGATGTCGAACTCGGCAGGGGTCCTGCTGTCCTCGCTGTAGCCGACCTCTTCACCGTTTACCCAAACATAGAAGGCCGACTCCACGCCGTCGAAGTGGAGCACGACGCGCTTTCCCTGCCAATGACCCGGCAAGTCGAAGGTACGCCGGTACGCACCGACCGGGTTGAAGTGGTGAGGAACGAACGGCGGATCCGGAGGGCCGAAAGGATAGCGGATGTTCACGTAAATCGGGTATCCATACCCCAGCATCTCCCAGTTGGAGGGCACCGGAATCTCGTCCCACGCCGTGACGTCGTAGCTTGGGTCGTAGAAGCCTTTCGGGCGTTCCGAAGGTCGGGAACTCCAGCGGAACTTCCAGTTTCCGTTCAGCGGAAGGTAAAACGCACTCGGTTGACGGTCTCGGGCGACGGACTGCTCGGGGCGCTCGACATAGCGGAAAAAATGCGCGTGGGCGGGTAGCTTATTCCGACCGAAAACGGCAGCGTCTTCCCACTCGTGATTCTGCTGGGCCCGGGCGGCTCCCCACCCTGCCGACGCCAGCACCAACAGCGCTGCGACTGCCCACCTGCCTCGCTCCATGTTTCTCTCCTCCTTAGCTTTAGCCCCATCCCCCAACCGGGAAGGTAAGCAATCCCTCATCTCGTCTTTTCATAAACGTTCTGACTCTGCCGCCTTCCGCAGAACCCGTACACCGTCTCGAAAGCAACAAACTCAGGGCCGACTTTTCCGCTCCCCATATCTCCATCCCGGCGTTTCGCCCGATAAAATGCAGTGGGCCCCCGGCGGGAAGCGGAACTGCCATGCTTCCGGGCGGAACCCTATAATGGTACGCCTTGTCCATCATGACAGGAGGAGGAACGATGGGAAAGGGGGATCCGGTGCGAAACAGCCTTCTGAGGAAATTTCAGGAAGTCTTTGGTCGCCCCGCCGCCTGGTGGGTGCAGGCCCCCGGGCGGGTCAACTTAATCGGGGAGCACACCGATTACAACGACGGCTTCGTCTTTCCGGCCGCTATCGACCGGTACATTCAGATGGCCGTGGCTCCTCGAGACGGCCGGGAGATCCGGGCGTACTCCGCCGACTTCGGGGAGATGTCCACCTTTCCCTTGGAGGATCCCCCTCACGTCGCGACCGCTTCTTGGAGCAACTACTTGCGGGGTGTTGCGGTTCAATTCCGTCGGCGCGGTATCCCCATGAAGGGAATGGATGTCGCCCTGTCCGGTACCGTTCCGGTGGGAGCCGGACTGAGCAGCTCCGCCGCCCTGGAGGTGGCCACGGCCGAAGCGCTTCGGGTCGTCGCCGGAGTCGAGCTCGACCGTGTCGAGACGGCTCTTCTCTGCCAGGCCGCCGAACGGGAATTCGTCGGCGTTCAGTGCGGCATCATGGACCAATTTGTTTCCGTGTTGGCCGAACCCGGAACCGCCCTCTTCATCGATTGCCGCGACCTTTCTTACCGAACGGTTCCGCTGGCGGATGGTGTCAGCTTGGTGGTCTGTGACAGCAAGGTGCAGCGCAAACTCGAAAGCTCGGCCTACAACCAGCGGCGTCGGGAATGCGAAGAAGCGACGGCCGCACTTCGTCGAGTGCTACCCGATATCCGGGCGCTGCGGGATATAACCACGGAACAGCTGGAGACATACCGCTCTCTCCTAAGCGATGTCCTGTATCGACGGGCCCGTCACGTGGTGACGGAAAATGAGCGGGTCCTGCGGGCGGTGGAACTGCTGGGCCGAGGAAACCTGGAGGCCTTCGGTTCTCTGCTCTACGCCTCCCACATGAGCCTGCGACAAGATTACGAAGTGAGCTGTCGGGAGCTGGATGTCTTGGTCGAATTGGCCGGACGTGTCTCGGGAACACTGGGGGCGCGCATGACCGGCGCCGGCTTCGGAGGCTGCACCGTGAACCTGGTCCGCGACACAGCCGTCGAGGAGTTTCGCACCGCGGTGACCGAAGGCTATCGGGAAGCGACGGGGATGGACTGTGCCGTCTACGTTTGCCGCCCTTCAGGCGGAGTCCTTTCCGAGAGGCTCTGAGCCCGCGGGCATGTTCTCAAAACGGCGATCGAAGCCTCCCGGCTGCCACGGCTCCGGCCGACCCCGCCCGAATCCGTTTGCGGCGGCTCCTCCGGGTCGGTTTTGCATCGCCCGCCCGCACCGCGGCTCCCGGCAGCACCTTCGGCACCCTTTGCAGTTCGGAATCACCGGGAGGAGCCTCCCGGCAAGGGCGGGGGAGGGCCGAAAAACGCCCAGTGAATGTCGGGCACCACGTCGTCTTCCACCAACCGGGTGTGCTTCTCAAGCCCTTCCTTACCAATATGCGCTCGGAAGATGGAACGGTTGACCCGGTAATAGACGGTGTCCCCTTCCACCAACAACACCTCGCTGTCCCCCTGCCCCGTCTCGTAACGAATCAGCCGCTCGCCCTCCACGTTGTAAAGCAAGATGATCCCCGGAAGGTAAATACCGCTTGCCGATAGTTGCCAGTCCAAAGGAAACCCCGTTTCGGTCGGCTCCTGTCGGCGCTCTTCGATCCCCGGGCTGACCCCCTTCCTCTTGTACGCCTCAAAACTGGTCAGCCATGGCCCAAACGCGGTCAACCTCGTCAGGTTCCCGGGAAACATCACCGTCATCCACTCCTCCTCGCCACTTCGCAGAATGAACAGCCGGCACTCCGACGGTGTCGGCGGCGGACCCATTTCGCTGATGACCTTCATCGCCTCATTGACCACGTCCACCACGACTCGAGGCTTTGGCTCGGCCGGCGACTTGACGGGAGGCCAGTCCAGTACCACACAACCATGTAGCTTATGCGTGCTAAGCCGCCCTCCTTCTCCGACATCCAGATAAAACCAGTCCCCGGGAAAGTACACACCGGGCGTTCCCGACACCCGGACCTTTTCAAAGATCTCCCACGAAAACTCCACCGGACGGCCGCTCTCCAGATCCACGCCCCGCGGCTTCAAGAACCGACCCGGGCCCGAGAAACGTACATCGGAAAACACGAAAGCGAAGTACCTCCCATCCCCATCCCGAAACAAATGACCTTCGCCCCTACTACCACAGGTCGGACACGACGGAATTGTGAAGCTCTTCTCCTCCCACGGCTTGTCCATGAACAGAGCGTGAATCCTCTGATCACGACCTTCCTCCAGGTTGTACTCTATGACCACCAACACCCTTTCCCCGGGATAGGAAAGAATCGAATCGCTTCCCACCTCCTTCGCCACGACTTCCCGCATCCGACGCAGCTTCCCCGCTTCCAGCCGATACAGCCGCACGGGAAAGCGCAGCGGGTGGTTGGTCGTCGGACAACCCGACACCACGTACAAAACCCGGTCCGCGTCGACGCTTGCGCCCAAGGAAACCGAACGTCCCGGCCGCTCCGCCCAGGCGTCTGCCCGCGGAAACGAAGCCGCCAATACGGCGGCCCCGACCAGCCCCGCCAACCTCCGCCGGCGGCCCTTAACGCCAAAACCACAAACCCCTGATGGTTTCCTATTCAATCGCATGGCAGACCGCCGTGACATAAGCTGCACCGGAAATGCTCCGGTGCGGGTTCATCGGATCGGTGTTGTCCCAGTCAATGTAGCCCACAGGCGCGCTGTTGAACGCCTGGATCCACAGGGCGTCCCGATAGTCTTTTGCGGATTCCGAAGGGCTATACGAGAAAACGCATCCTCCGTCCTCGGTGTCGGGCGGCTCCACCGCGGCGGGATCGCCCGGCTTGTCGGCTCTAAACTCACTGAACTCCTGCTTCTGCTGATGCCAAAAAGTGTCGGCCCAGCTCTTCTTCTCGTCCAGCACGCGTTTCCCGCCGGCGACGTGGAGTGCGGAGACAGAGCGAAGCGGCGACGGCGCTTTCCATGCCGGCCGCGTCTCGAACGCCCCTTCCCCGCCCGGCGGCCTGCCTTTACCACCGTGGCACGGCGGGTGA
>JAPXNP010000110.1:0-6053 GCA_033811955.1 Acidobacteriota bacterium | reverse complement strand
AACCTGGACGATCCTCTCGTTATCTCCTGATCTTCGCTTTCCTGGCTTTCGGCACGTTGCTCCTCTTCCCCTTGACCGGCTGGGCCGGGCAAGCTGAGGAGAGCAAGATCGGATTTGACGACACTCCCTTCCTGCCGGGAGGGAAGTGGCGCGTGCATGACGGCAGACGGCCGCAGCCGCCGATCGTCACGCCGGGGACCTGCAGTACCCAGGAAGAGCCGGGCAAACCCCCGTCGGATGCGGTGGTCCTGTTCGACGGTACCGATCTCTCCCACTGGGTTACTTACGACCCGGAGGGCAACCCCCGGCCGGCCGGTTGGAAGGTGGAGAACGGTTACATGGAAGTCGTCGGCGGCAGTGGATCCATCGCCAGCAAGGAAACCTTCGGCGACTGCCAGATCCACGTGGAATGGGCGGCTCCCGTACCACCCGAGGGGAGGGACCAAGGCCGGGGCAACAGCGGCGTCCTCATCATGGGTCACTACGAGATCCAGGTGCTGGATTCCTACGAGAACGTTACCTATCCGGACGGCCAAGCCGGAGCGATGTACGGGCAGTTCCCGCCCCTGGTCAATGCGTGTCGGCCGCCGGGGCAGTGGCAGACGTACGACATCATCTTCGAAGCTCCCAAGTTCGACGGCGAGGTGCTGGTCAAGCCCGCCTACGTGACGGTTTTGCACAACGGGGTCGTGCTGCATCACCACCAGGCGTTCATTGGGCGGATGGTATGGCGCCAGTTGGCGACCTATGCGCCCCACCCACCGGAAGGGCCGCTGGTTTTGCAGGACCACGGCAACCCGGTGCGGTTCCGCAATATCTGGGTACGCCGACTGGGTGAGTACGACGAAGGCAAGCCGTTGTCCTAAGCAAGTATGGGAGAGGGGAGCCGGGACGCCGGGGGTTCCCTGCTCGCTTGCGGGTATGCAGGCACGTGATTCCTGCTCGCGTACCTGGCGGCTAAGAGCGGGTGGTTCCGTGAAAGCCCTGCGTAAACCCGGGCATACCTCCGTGCGGAAGATCAGCCCGCCTTATGCACAAGCAAAAGCGCCTACGTGGGGTCTGTGAACTCAGCCGGGCGGAAAGAACTTCATGCTCCCTCCGAATGGGGACAGCGCCGCTGGTTGGACCCGCAGAAAGAGGAGACGCTCCACCTCAGGATTCCACCTTCGAGAGGTGGGCATCCAGTTGCTGCTTAATAGACCTTAAAGCTTTACCGCGGTGAGATACGGCGTTTTTCTCCTCCTCCGTCATCTCAGCAAACGTTTTCCCCGCCGGAGGATAGAGGAAGATCGGATCGTAGCCGAAACCGCCCTCACCCCGCGGTCCTTCAATGATAAGTCCGTCAACTCGCTCAGCGACCTCGATCAACTCGCCGTCCGCCAAGACGGCGCATACGGCACAAACGAAAGCCGCCCGCCGATCGGTTTGCCGACCCGACCCGGCCAAAGCCTCCAAGACAGCCCGGATCCGGGACGCATCATCTGGACCCACTCTGGCTGATTTGACACCCGGCCATCCCCCCAAAGCGTTTATGGTCAATCCCGAGTCGTCTGCGATGGTCGGAAGCCCCGTCCAAGAATAATAGTGAAGCGCCTTCCGCCGGGCGTTTCCCAAAAAATCCGCTGCGCTTTCTTCAGCGTCCGGAATGTCAGGAAACGCCTCGAGGGTAACCAGCTCAATATCCAAGTCGCCGAGCAAGGCTTGTAACTCTCGTAACTTACCCTGATTACGAGTTGCTAGGAGAAAAACCATTCTCTTCCCTCTGGAACAGGTTGCCGAGTTCACCAGCCCTGGTCGCCAGTGCATCTCTCTCAGTCTGAATCAGCCGTTGGATGCCGGAAGCCGCCAGCTCCAACAACTCGTCCAAAATCGGCCGTGAAAAAGGCCGACCCTCGGCGGTCCCCTGAACTTCCACAAAACCGCCCTGACCCGTCATCACGACATTCATATCCACGTCTGCCGCGGAATCCTCTTCGTACGTCATGTCGAGCAACGCTTGCCCCGCCACTCGCCCAACGCTCACCGCAGCCAGGTAGTCCACCAACGCCGGCCGCTCAAGGCCGCCGCCGGCCCGCAACTTGTCCAGGGCCAGCGTCAGTGCCAGGAACGCACCCGTAATGGAAGCTGTGCGGGTCCCGCCGTCGGCCTGAATCACATCACAGTCGATCCAGATGGTCCGCTCCCCCAGAGCATCAAGGTCCACCACGGAACGCAGAGAACGTCCGATGATTCTCTGGATCTCCTGCGTCCTTCCGGAGGCCCGCCCCTTCGATACTTCTCGTACCATGCGGGTGCTGGTGGAGCGAGGCAACATCCCATACTCGGACGTCACCCAACCACTCCCCGTTCCTTTCAAGAATGAAGGAACTCGGTCCTCCACGCTGGCGTTACAGACAACCCGCGTGGCTCCGCACTCAATCAACACGGAACCCTCCGCGTGCATCGTGTAGTCGAGCGTGATCCTCACCGGGCGAAGTTCGTCGGGCCGCCGACCGTCGGATCGTACGTGCATGCCGCTCATTCTAACGGAAAGGGCGGGTGATCAGGACGTGGCCAAGAAGTGTAGTGCTCGTCTGACCGTCCACCAGCAGCTGTACCTGAGTCACCTCGGATACATTTGCCCGCAGGGTCCGTACGATCGATTCCACCAGAGCGTACTCGGTCACGATGCCGGCAACCATTCGGCTCCGGTCGAGCTCCACATCCACGACCGCGGTGCCGTCCGCCAGAAGGTAAAAACCACGCAGTTTTGCGGCGCCGTAAAGCGGATCGGTCGCGGGGGACGCGGCGTCAAGGAGCTGAGTTCCCGTCCCGCCCATCGTACCTCCTTCGCGCAGCAAGCGGGACAGGAGTTCACGAGCCCGCCGTGCTTCCTCCTCATAGCGGGGGACTGACACTTCGAAAGGCACAAGGAAGTCCTCGTCGCCCGGGAGCGCGCCCGGGCGGTAACGGAAGAGCGTCACGGTCTCCAGCGTCGACTGCTCGGGCGCCGGAAGTAGATCGGATTCGTTTTGAAGAGATTCCAACTGAGCCCTGCGGTCGCGTTCTCGGGTGTAGAGCTCGTAGGACACCCAGACCGCCACCAGCAGGGTCAGCAATACTGCGATCGCCCACCGGAGATTCCTCATTCCCTCCCCACCTCCTGAAGGAAGTCGGCTAACGTCTCCTCCAGCCGCCGTCGGAAGTCCGGATCCGCCAGCCGGCCGCGATCTTCCCCGTTGGTGAGGAAACCCAGCTCCACCAGAACGGCCGGCGCTTGAATCGGAGCCAAAACGGCCAAGCGGGCCCGGATCACGTGATTGTCCGCTTCAAACAGACGGTTCAACTCCGCCTGCAGCCGCTCCGCAAGGAGCGCACTCCGGCCCAAGTACTCGCTTTGAGCTTCTTCCCAGCGGACCAACCTCAAGGGACCGGCCGATGACGCAACCGTTGAAACTCTCTCTGCGTCCGAAAACAAATCGTCCGGAGGGGCAAACACATAGACAACCGGCCCCCGCAAAGCCGGCGACGGAGCTCCCCCGACATGAAGGCTGAGAAAGACCTCGGCCTGAAAACCGTTGGCCACCGCGGCTCTTTGGTCGTCTCCGAGCCCCACGTCTCGGCGCCTCGTCAGTTCCACGGGTATGCCCCGACCGCGCAAGAGCTCCTCCAATCCCAAGGCCACCTCAAGCACCACTACCTTCTCCGTCGCCGCCTCCGACCGTGAAAGTTCCCTTTCCTCCGCCGGAAGCGCCGTCGACGGCACATCAACCCCGTAATCCTGCCCACCATGGCCGGGATCGATCACAATAGCCGCCGTCCGAGGAACGGCGGAAGGTAAAACGACCTCACCGGCCACTTCGTCCGGGAGCGCTTCGGCGGAAGCTTCGGGGGCGCCGGTCGGCGACGGACTCGGCGTTCCTGCAACGACCGTCGGCATCCCGTAGATCTCAAGCACGTAACGAAGCGGTTCCGTCGAGCGGTACCATCGGTAGCGATTGAATCGTGGTCCCTTGTGTACGCGAAAAGTCCCCCACCCTTCGGTGGGATCGAAGGTCACATCAGCCACTAGATGCTGATCGTCCGGGCGTTCCAGATCGCCCGCCTGGATCAGACGGTCCTCAAAGGAAACCTGCAAGTAATCGCGATATTCTCGAAGGTGCGCTTCGACCGGCTCGTCGGGAGTGAACACGAGCATCAATCGGTCGGCCCGGCCGTGAACCGACACCGCGACGCGGCAACGCTCGATCACTTCGCTCCTAAACACTCCGGGGCGTACCGGCACCAGCCGCTGATCCAGAATCGAGGGAAGCAGCTTCTCGATGAAATCAGCCGGAACCCACCAGTCGCCGCGCCCTCTTCTCCAGACCGGCGCATTCAACAAAAGGTACTCCTCACCGCGACGCACCAGGGGACGATTCGAAAGCAGTTCCAGCGAACCCCGGGGGCCCCGCAGGTAGCATCGGCCGTCCCCCTCCTCCTGGATGACGAGCCCCAAAAAGCGGCCAAGATCCGACAGTCGGTAGTAATCCTTGCTGTCCCGCTTGCGGTGGTCGACAGTCTGCCGGCTCTGGCCGATCCACAACTCGAGGTCCTGAGCCCATCCCACCCCCAGGAAGAGAAGCATTACACCAAGGAGTGCAACCGCCGACTGTGCTCTTTCCCGCCTCTCTGAATGCATCGCCTCATTATAGATAGGAACTTGCCGACGGATCAGACGGTTGAGCGGCTGAGCTTGCCGGTTCTTCGACTTCAGACCGTCTCCCTATCGACCGGATCCGAGGGTCCTGGTAGTTTCGCCGTGGGGAGCCGACTATTGGAGCTTCCAAGGAAAATCTGATTGAGTCTGCGCGGCCGACCCGGCTCACCCTTCTCTGGAAGTCTCAGAGATTGCGGAATTGGGGGTTGCGCCACGGTCTTTCGGGGCTGCTTTTGTTAACATCCGCAAGATGCAGTGAGAGGCAGGCCGCAACCGGCAGACATCGCGACAGCTGCAGCAACGTTCTTCCGTCGCTGTGCGGTCGGCCAAGGATCCCCCGGCGGAGGAACCGCGGCCGAAGGAGGACCGCCGAACAGACGAACTTGATGTTAGTCGCCTGACTCAGAAACGTACGCGCATTCTGAGGTCCCAAACCGCTAGAATGCCGGAGAACACGAGATGAATTGTGGGGCGTGAAGAAGATCCCGCAGGTTTACCCCAAGGTTCGGGGCCCGAAAAGCATGGCCGGCCGGAGATAGGTAAAGAACCGGCCCGTTCGGCACTCCCGATCCAGGTGACCTGCCTCCAGAGCGCGAGGTCCCGAAGAGCGAGCGTTATGCCACTCCTGGTGAGTGGTCGACAAGAAACCGCCCTGTCCAAGGTTCCTCGGGAGGAATGTAGGTTAACAGAGTTTTCGAAACTACGTACTCCATACCAGCGGAGACTCGCCCGGCTGATGAATCGCCTCCCGGTTCTTCTGTTCCTTGCCTTGTATTTGTTTCCCTCGGCAATCGTCTTGCCCCAGGAC
This sequence comes from Acidobacteriota bacterium, assembly GCA_033811955.1. GTDB lineage: Bacteria > Acidobacteriota > UBA6911 > RPQK01 > JAPXNP01 > JAPXNP01. The sequence continues at coordinate 567 of JAPXNP010000110.1, read as the reverse complement.
TTATCTCATAACGTCGCCCCTCCGGAAAAGGACTGCTGTTGTCTGCCGAGTCGGGCTGAGCTATGGAAGTCTCTTCGCTTGGCCAAAGCTGATCAGCTGGAGCCTGAGCGGCTGAGCCGGACGCAACGCACTTTGCTGTTTCTCGAGCAAGGCGGTCTGGAGCAGATCTTGTTTATCCGGTACAAGGATTTTTATCCCCGCTTCGGCTCTCTTACCGAAGGTTCAGGAGTGGGATTCGGCGTTCGGTACTACAAGCCCGAGATTTTTGGGCGTGACATCAGCATTGAGAGTACGTTTCTAAACACGTTCAAGAATTATCGGCAGCTGGATTTCCATTTCGGCCGCTTCGACAAGGTCGCTCCGGATTTTTTTGTAGGGCCGCCCGAGTTCGGTGCTCCCTTTCGCTTCGGAGAACCCGATCCTCGGGAGATCCGGCATCGACGTTTCCTTTTTTACGGTCGCTGGCTTTACCGCTACTTTCCCGACGAAGACTTCTTCGGCCTAGGGAATGAATCGAGCCGTCACCCGGAAACACCGTTCTTGCTGGAACAGTTCACTTCGGAAGTC
>JAPXNP010000109.1:0-6125 GCA_033811955.1 Acidobacteriota bacterium | reverse complement strand
GAGAAAAGTTTGTAAAATCCGTGGTTCATGCTTTCGGCCGAGAAGATCGATGTACCGTACCGGACCGGTCAGAACCGTGTCGCGGTACAGTGCGAGGATCTCGTTCTGGAGATTTCGAAGCGTCTCACTTGTTTGACTCATTTGCTTACCGAGTGCTACTTTGCCGCAGTTCCAGCTCTTGGCCGTGGGTGATCGGAGACGGTTCTTCATCATAGCCGGACAGGCGGCGCAGTGCCAGAGGCGACGGTCGAAGGGGTCGCGTTCAGGAGGAAAGTTGCGGGAATGTGGGAGACAATTGAAAAGGTCGGAATCTGGCTGTACGGCTTGGCTCACGCTTGGGGGGCTCCCGGGTTGTTCCTGGTGGCACTGGCGGATTCTTCCTTTCTCTCGATCCCGCAGGGTACCGATATCTTGGTTGTGCTGCTTTGCGTAGGCGCCTCCTGGTGGCGGATGCTCTACCTGGTTATGGTAACCGTTGTCGGCTCCACGTTAGGCTGTGCGCTTTTGTACGGTGTGGCGAGGGGAGGTTTCCAGCGGTTTGTGAAGAAGCTGGAGACTCGGCAGATGCCGGGGTTGCGGCACTCATTCCGGCGCTGGGGATCGTGGACGGTTTTGGTGGCCTCTGTTTTGCCTCCACCCACACCGTTTAAGCTTTTCGTGATTGGAGCGGGAGTGTGTCGATTTCCCTTCGGACGTTTCCTGATCGCAGTCGGCGTGGGACGCTTTCTGCGATATGCTTTCTGGGGGGCGCTGGCGGTTGCTTATGGCGAGTGGACCGCAGACCTCATGCAACATCGGTTGACTCTGCTTGGGGTAGTGCTGTTTTTGTTCCTGGTCCTGGGTTTGCTGGGTTTTTGGTGGATGAATCGGCTGCAGACGAACACGGCCGATCCTTCAGCCTAGGAACGCACAGACAGCGGCGTCCGGTGGCGGCGTCTGAAGCGGGCAAGATCATTTTAGTGAAGGGGCTCTCTAGAGTGACGAAACGCGAACCGACGCGGAAACAACTTAGGTGTGTGACGCTGGCATGGTCACTGGTTCTTGTGTGTTCGTGCGGAGCCGTCAAGGAACACCGGGTCGTAACCGTACCTCCCGCGTACCTTGCAGCCCAAACTGTGCGGCCGGTAGAGCTGGTGTCGTTGTTCCAGCATCGTTACGCTGACGTGAAGGCGCTGGCCGTGTCACGTCTGGAGGTTGAGTTCACCGGAGGATCTCTGGAAGAGGGGTACTTCGAGAAGTACCGAAAGGCAGGTGGCTATTTGGCGGTTCGTAATCCGGACTCCATCTTCTTGAATGTACTGAACCCTCTGACCAAGTCTTCCGTGCTGGTACTGGCGGCCGATTCCGGCCGGTTCCAAGTCTGGATTCCCTCCCGCAATCAGTTTGTAACAGGACCGACGGACATGCCGGCCCGGGAAGAGAATGCCATTCATAATGTTCGACCCGAGCACATTCTGCCGGCCCTTTTGATAGAGCCCATCCCAATCGATCCGCTGCATCGGCTCAGCGTGGAGGAGCAGCAGGATCCCCGGTTCAAGTATTACGCCGTCAGCGTGCTGCGGGAGGAGGAAGAGGACAGTCGGTTTCTGCAGTTAGAGCGTCGCATTTGGATTGAAAGAAGCGGGCTTGAATTGGTGAGGCAACAGTATTTTGAGGCGGGGGCGCTGGTCAGTGAAATCCGGTATCGATCCGTTACCTCTATAGAGACAAAGATGGTTCCCACGGAGATCGAGGTTGCGAGGCCGCAAGAGGGTTATACTGTGCGACTGGTGTTTGACGGTGAGGGTATTCGGCTGGACCCCGAGCTGCGTACGGATGTTTTTGCCCTGGATCCTCCTCCGGGCGCCGAAGTCATCGAGGTCGGCGAGACAGGTGACTCTTCGCCGGGGGCCGATCTATGATGAAGCACGTCTACGCGAACTTACTGCAGCGTCCGACACGCACGATTGTAAGCACGCTGGCCATTGCAGTCGGCGTCGTGCTGATTTTGGTCAGCGTTGGGCTGACCTATGGTCAGCTGGCGGACTCCGCGGAGCGTACTCATCGCGTCGGAGGCGATTTCATGATTCAACCGCCCGACGCGTCATTCTTTTTCGCCCTGAACAGCGGTACCTTGCCGGTGAAACTCCAGCGGGTCATCGAAGAAGTCCCGGGGGTGGAAGCGGCGACGCCGGTGTTGGCCAAGTTCATCAGCGAGCGGTTTCATCTGGTCTTCGGAATCGACCGCGAAACGTTTGAGAAGGTCAACACCAGCCTGCGCTTTGTGAAAGGGCGATTTTTCGATCGTTCCGACGAAGTCGTAGTCGATACGTTGTACAGTGCCTCCAATAGTGTGAACGTGGGCGACCGTTTGGACCTTTTGGGCCGGGACTTTTTGGTCTGCGGGGTGTTTGAACAGGGGACGGCGGCGCGGGTGCTGATGCCACTACAGACGTTGCAGGAGATGAACGGTACTCCCGACAAGGCCACGATGTTTTTCGCTCGGGTCGAAAAAGGAGAGGACACCGACGCCGTCTACCGCCGCTTGCAGGAGAAAATGCCTCATTATAAGATCACTCGCACGGCTGACTTACAGGACATTATGGCCGCAAATACGCCGGTGTTTCGTCAGTTCCTGACGGCAATCGTATTTTTAGCGGTTGTGATCAGCTTTCTGATCATACTGCTGGCAATGTACAGCACAATTACCGAGCGGACGCGGGAGATTGGAATCCTGAAATCTCTGGGCGCTTCCAAGGCGTATATTGTGCGGCTGATCCTTGAGGAGTCGTTTGTCATTTGCCTGCTGGGGGTGCTGGCTGGTTTTGTTTTGACTTTCGTAGCGATCCGGCTTATCCTTATTGTCTTCCCGACGATGCCCGTCATGATCCCGGGTTATTGGCGGATTTCGGCCGCAGCGATGGCGGTCGTGGGTGGGATTTTGGGGGCTTTGTATCCGGCTGTAAAGGCGTCCCACCTCGATCCAGTGAAGGCTTTGGGGTATGAGTAAGACGGTTGAGCTCGGTCAACGGCGCAACATTGTCGTGGCCGAAAATCTGCGCATGGTCTATCGGGTGGGCAAGGTCGAGGTGTCGGCTCTACGGGGTGTGGACATGACCGTGCGAGAGGGCGAATTCGTCGCGGTCATGGGCCCGAGCGGGTGCGGGAAATCTACGCTGCTGCATCTGTTGGGCGGTCTGCTCACCCCGACGTCCGGTCATGTCTGGATTGATGGGGTCGATCTGACGAGAGTCTCCGACGCAAGACGCACCGAGATTCGCCGTCACAAGATCGGGTTCGTGTTTCAACGTTACAACCTTCTGCCCACGCTTTCGGCTGCGGAGAATATCGAACTGGCCCGCCGAATCCACGGTAACGGTCAGCGTAACGGAACTCGGAGTAATGTCGAGGACATCTTGGCAATGTTCGGTCTGGAACATAAGCTCCACCATAAGCCTTCGGAGCTGTCGGGGGGTGAGCAGCAGCGAGTCGCCATTGCGCGGGCTATCATTAATCGGCCGGCCATACTCCTTGCTGACGAGCCGACGGGCAACCTTGACAGTGTGAACTCCCAGATGGTTTTGGAAATGCTCCAGAACCTAAATCAAACGCATCGTCAGACTATCGTTATGATCACTCATGATCCGGAAGCGGCAGCTGTAGCCTCACGCATTCTGGAGATGCGCGACGGGAAGATCCTGAACCGAGTGAGGAACCTCTACTACACTGCGGAATCCACGGGTGTCCAAGCGTGATGGAGAAGCGACAGACCGGCTTTTGGCGGAAGATTCTGCTTTGGTCGTATCCCCGCGGTAGCTGGCAGTATGACATCCTTTGTATTCTGATTCTGCTCTTCATCTTTCTCACGCCTAAGTGGCTCTTCCGGGGAGAGTTCATTCGGGCAAGTGGGCGGCCTGATACTGTAGAAGAGATGCTTCCCAAGCAAGTCCCGCCGCAGAGCGATGAGGAGATCCTGCCACGGAAAGCTGACCACCGTCCCTAGCTTTTGGCGGTCCCTGTAGTTCCGGCTTTGGAAGGGAATCCTGGCGTTCGGTCTTACTGGAGAAAACGGCTGTGTTGGTCCTCAGAAATCTTGTCGTCTCGTTCGGGTGCCTCGCTTTCTTTGCAGCCAAGTGGTTGGCTGTGCCTCCCACGATCGTTTACGCCTCCGATCTTGAAGACGTTTTGCGAGGTATGGGGAAGGTCGGTTCGAATTTGCTCAGTCTTCGGGCGACCATTGAGCAGCAGCGCTGGACGGATCTGCTTGAGGAGTATGACGAGGTTGAAAAGGGAAAGTTCTTATTCCTTAGGAACGACGGCAAGTTATATCTGAGGAAGGAGATGACGAGTCCCACGCCCAGCAGCTTGGTTATCCGCGATGATACCGTTGTCTTTTACCAGCCGGGGATCAAACAAGCCCAGGAACATAAGTTGGGTGGTCGCAAGGATCGTGCGGAGTTTTTACTCTTGGGCTTCGGGAGCGATCCCGAAGCCATCCAAGAAGCGTACCACGTGGAGCTTGCCGGAGAAGAGATGCTGCAAGGCGGAAAGGCGTACCATTTGGTGCTGAAGCCGAAGTCGGATCAGGTGGCGGCGTTTTTCTCCCGAATCGAACTTTGGATCGACGCCAAATCCTTCCTGCCGAGCCAACAGAAATTAGTTGAACCTACGGAAGACCACCTTTTGATCCGCTTCTTCGGGATCGAATTCAATCCTCCGCTCAGGACTTCGGACTTTGACCTGAAGTTACCCTCGGGCGTAGAGGTCATCAGGAGCAATTAGCTCCTTTCCCGAAATCTGCATGGGTCGGTTAACCTTGCTTGACGGCAGGCACGTGGTTAGAACAGTCCCCCGGTTAGTCGGCCCGGGCGAGGCTTTGGAAACTATCGGCAACCTGATCCGATCAATTGGAAACTTCAAAACGCATAGATCTCGTACGGCGGGCGGATCAATCGAAGATTCCTTTTGAGTTACGTCATGATTGGCGGAATCCGGAGGAATTCCTGTTTTGCGGAGACGCGGGGCACCTCTCGCCGGCCGGTCACGGAAGAGTCACTTGCTTGTTTCGTGGGTCCATCCGATCCGCCCACCGGGCGGAGGCCGGCGGGCCGGGAAAGAGGAAACGCTGAGATTGGACCTCGTACCGAACCACATCGCGCCGGCAACCTGCAGGTCGGTTACGTCTCCAAGTTCCCGCCGGGCGTCCTCCGATTCAAGCTCGAGCCTCCTGAGGAACCCCTTTGCTGTCATTTTCCATGGCCTTTAGAACGGACCGCGTATAGAGAATACGATGGACCACGGTCCAGTTGGAGAGTACCGCTATCACCCACAGCACCGGATCCATGTAGTAGAACGAACCGATAATGAGAAGAACAATTCTCTCTGGACGCTCCAGGAAGCCGACCTTACACTTTGGGATTAAGCATTCCGCTCGGGCCCGGGCATAGCTTGTCAGCACGGATCCCATCATCACCACACCGACGAGTACTACGTACCCGATCCGGTCCATTCGGCCGTAGTAGATGATCAAACCTAGGTACATGATCAAGTCGGAGTAGCGATCCATGATGGAATCGAGAAAGGCTCCGAACTTCGTCTCTTCGTGCAGCCTGCGGGCGACCATACCGTCGACCATGTCAAACAGTCCGGCGATGATAAGTACGACGCCTGCCAGCCGAAATTGCCCCTGGGCGAAAATGGACGCCACCACAATGCTCATGATGAAGCCGGCCATCGTGAGATGATTCGGTCGCACCCTCAAAGCGACCAGCGCGGTTACAATTCCCCGCAGCAAGACCTGTGCTCCCTGGCCTATGCGCTTTGAAATCATGTTATCCCCGTCTCAGAAGAGCGTAACCCTGATGGTAAGAAATTTCTTTGGATCCTGCCTAAAATCATAGAGCAGCTTTACCAGCTCGGCCGACACTTTGTTAAGGTTTTCGTACAGGGCCTCATCTTTCGACAGGCGCCCAAGGGTCCCACGTCCTTTTTGGATTTCGTCGAGAATGCCGGCCAAATTGTCGGCACTCTGCGTCAGCGACCGGTAGAGTTCTTCCTCCGTAATCAGCTTGCCGATGGTACCTTCCCCGCTTCTCAGCTGCCCGGTGATCTCCTTCAAGTCGGCCATGGTGGCGTTCAGATTGTCA